>NZ_JBJPHU010000030.1:0-71568 GCF_052939515.1 Phormidesmis sp. 146-33 | reverse complement strand
GGGGGCTGAAGCCGATTGAAACGAAGCGAGTCACTCTCATCGAACTGACGTTAATCCAGCAGCCCTTCAGGTTCTCTTTGTGAATCAGGTTTGAGAGGATTGATCGATATAGAATTAATTCTTCTGAATCACGGATTAATTTATCTACTAATATATCCATCTACCAATATAACTATTTACTAATAAATCTATCTATTGTTTTTGAGTGATTTTGATCGTAATATTTTTGCCTAAATATATGTATCGTCCCCTTGACATTGTTTAACTCAGTCAATAACATTAATTGGAAGTAGAATAAGCTGATGAGAACAATAAAAAAGGCTCTTTTAACACTGCTAGATTTTGAGATCAGCTTTACTTTCTGTACATCTTTCGACTCGCTCTAAAGCCAAGTCTCAACCGCTCCTTAAAATCCTCAGACTGACTGAAGCGTTTTCAATTTATTTTGTCATGATGGCGATCGCTGCTTAATCTATGGCATTCTCGTAGAAACTCTACGGAACTGCTGTGATTTTTCTCAAAAGCAGCGTCGGCTTACAGAATCGGCTTAGATCTTGCTTCCTTCTCAACAAGCGCCCCAAACTCAAGATTACTTCGCACAGATCTGATCTCTGAACTAGGCTCAGTTTTGACTACTAGAAGCCTGTTTCGACAGATTAAAGCCTGGGTCTTGAAATTTGTTTCAAAGCTCTCGTACCAGACTGTTTGTGAGAATGCAAGATCTACATCAATCTCTTTGTGAAATCCAAATTGCTAACTCTCCAATTCACAGTTTTTAGGAGGAAACTTTAGGATCTTCATGATTACAAATCACCTTAACCTGGCACTTGCAAACAAGTCAGAAAAATTGCTGCTCAAACTGCTTTCTAATTCAGCAAGAATTTAGGAGGATCAGGCAACGAATTAAGGTTCGGAGGCCTTTACTAAACCTCAGCTTTAGCCTGTGAAAAAATGTCTTGAAGCTCTACCTTTGATCAGTCAACTCTCTACACCAAACCGAGTCCTGTAAAGTCTTCGCTTCAGACTTTAGCTGAGCTTGTCACATTGACTTATCTTGATCATGAGAATTGAGCTACAGCAACCATAACGCTGCTCAACTCGACAATTCTGCTACCTGTGAACATTTCTGCGATTGGGTGTGTGAGGGGACGCGGAGCGGCAAGAAAGCTCTGCGTTGGTGCTGAAAGAAGAGAATCCTAATGGAGTTGTGAATCTCTGGATTGCCCTCATCCCCAGCCCTTCTCCCTAGGGAGAAGGGAGCAAGAGTCTTAGTCCCTCTCCTTGGGGAGAGGGATTTAGGGTGAGGGCAGAATGCTTGGACTTTACAAATCAATAAAGCAAAGCTGGCAGCGTTAAGCAACAGGATGAATTTGCTTTTATTCTCCAAATTTGGACAATTTCTGAACTTTCAAACTCCTCATTTTAGAGAATTAGAAAATTCAAGAGCTTTCGAGGATACAACAATTTAACGATTCATTCCTCGATTCAGCAACGCTACGAAACTAACCCCATTGATTTTGCAACCATCTAATTTGCAACCATTTAAGAGGTCAGGTTATGAATTCAGTCTCCAAGTTACGGGTATCGCTTCACCCTCAGATCTTAGAGGCAATTCTCAAACTGTTGTCTTTGGGGCAAGCGGATCAAACCGTGGAAGCCTTTAGTCAAGCTTTTGAAATTGAAGAATTTCGGCTAGGTGATTTTCTTGATCAAGACGACGATCGCGAAGACCCAGTGAACCCGATCGACCCTTCAGTTCTCAGTCAGCAAAATCACGAAAATTTCTACTTGGTTTGCGAAGGTCGAGTTCGATTGCTGTGTCTTGACCTTCAACGACAGCGAGACGTTTCTGCACAGGTCTTAGACGCTGGAGAAACGTTTGGGGGAGATGCGCTGTTTTACCAGATGCCGCTGCCTTATCGGGCGATCGCTGCCAGCCCCGTGCAGGTGGCCCGAATGTCGTTGGCTAGTTTGGACGTTTGGCTAAAAAAGTTGCCTCAATTACGGGAAATTTTTGAGCAGCAAGCCCAACAGCGAGAACGCCTGATTTTCTTCAAAACCTGTGTTGCTTCGGGGTCAGGTTCAAAGCCGCTCACTAGTGACCAAATTCAGCAACTGTTGCCTGATCTCGTCGAAGTGCGAGTTGCCGCAGGAGAAAGTCTGGCTCAAGCGGCGGCTTCTGGTCATTGCTGGCTTCGGCAGGGCAAAATTCACGGTCAGGAGGGGCAATCTGTGGCGATCGGCGATCAGTTTGGCTACCCAGACTCATCGCAGGTAGATTGGGTTGCTGAAACAGATTTGGTGCTGTATCAATTGCCCCTCTCTCATTGGGAGAGCGCAACGGCCATTGCACCCACTTACTTTGTTAAGCCAGATGCAGCCCCGTCTGAGCCAACCCTTAAACCGAGCAGGCGCAAGAAGCTACGATCGTCCCTTTCTGATTCCCAGACGACTGGGCCTGAGCAATTATCGAGTCAACCGAGTGGCAAAGCAAAATTTGAAGCGCCGCCTGTGGTGTTTCCCAAGCCCAAAAAATCTCATCCAGGCAGGCTATGGCAAGGGTATCCGTTCATTCAGCAGCAAAGTTCTTCAGACTGTGGGGTGGCCTGTCTGGCGATGATCGGGCAATATTGGGGCAAGCGATTTAGCCTTAACTCATTGCGAAATCTGGCGAAGGTGGGGCGATCGGGGGCTTCTCTAAAACATTTGTCAGAAGCCGCCGAAATGGTTGGATTTCAGGCCAGCCCGGTGCGAGCTAGTTGGGGGCGATTAGCCGAGCAGAAGAACCCCTGGGTTGCTCACTGGCAGGGGGATCACTACGTGGTGGTCTATCGAGTGCAGGGGGATTGGGTGTTGGTCGCTGATCCGGCTCGTGGCAAACGTAAATTGTCTCGTGACGTATTCTTGAGCAATTGGACGGGGTACGCGCTTTTGCTTGACCCGACCGATCGACTCAAAAACACAGAAACTGATCGCCGCAGTTTAGGCAAGTTTTGGGGGTTGCTCTGGTCGTATCGATCGCTCCTGTGGCAAATCGTCGGGATTTCTTTGCTGATTCAGCTTTTTGGGTTGGTCACGCCTCTCTTTACTCAGGTGATTCTCGATCGCGTGGTCACAGAAAAAAGCCTGGTGACGCTGAATGTGTTTGCGATCGGCTTGCTGCTCTTTAGCGTGTGGCGGGTGGCGATGACGACAGTTCGCCAATATCTGTTGGACTATTTTTCTAATCGTCTGGATTTGACGTTGATTAGTGGCTTTATCAGTCATGCGCTGACGTTGCCGCTCAAGTTTTTTGAATCGCGACAAGTAGGTGATATTCTCACACGAGTCCAAGAAAACCAGAAAATTCAGAATTTTCTCACTCGTCACGCCGTCTCTACTTGGCTCGATGCGCTGATGGCGATCGTGTATCTGGGATTAATGTTTTATTACAACTGGCAACTCACGTTACTTGTGATTGGAATGATTCCGCCAATCATTTTGTTAACGCTAGGAGCAACACCGTTTCTCAGAAAAGTATCTCGCGAAATTTTCAATGAATCTGCGGATCAAAACTCGATTTTAGTTGAGATGATGACTGGAATCGCAACAGTTAAAGCAACAGCAGCAGAACGAGAAGTCAGATGGCGCTGGGAAGACAAACTAACCAGTACAATTAATGCTCAATTTCGAGGACAAAAGCTAGCAAATGGACTGCAAAGTACTAGTGAATTGATCAATGCGATCGGCAGTACAGCCCTCCTCTGGTATGGTGCCACTTTGGTCATTCAAGAACAACTGACGATCGGGCAATTTGTCGCCTTCAATATGCTGATTGGCAGTGTGATTACGCCCGTTTTATCACTCGTGAGATTGTGGGATGAGTTTCAAGAAGTGCTGATTTCGGTGGAACGATTGAACGATGTGTTCACGGCGCAGCCCGAAGAAAGTGTCAGTAAACCGATGCTGGTGCTGCCTTCGATTCAGGGAGAAATTCAGTTTGAAAATGTCACCTTTCACTACGAACAAGCAGAAGAAACCAATGTGCTGCAAAATCTTTCTTTTGTGGCAGAAGTCGGAGAAACGATCGCGATCGTCGGGCGCAGTGGTTCTGGAAAGAGTACGTTGGTCAAGCTGCTTCAAGGACTTTACTCCCCCAGCAACGGGCGCATTCTCATCGACGGGCACGATTTGCATCATGTGTCTCCTCAGTCATTTCGACCCCAGCTTGGTGTAGTTCCTCAAGAGTGCTTCTTGTTTTCTGGCACGATTTTAGAGAATATTCAGCTTTACCGCTCTAACTACACGCTTGACGAAGTGATCAAAGTCGCCAAACTCGCTGAGGCACACAGTTTCATTCAAGATCTGGCCTTGGGCTACAACACAAAAGTAGGAGAACGAGGCAGCAATCTTTCTGGAGGGCAACGTCAGCGGATTGCGATCGCTCGTGCCCTACTCGGTGATCCTGCAATCCTCATTTTGGATGAAGCTACCAGTTCTCTCGACACCGAATCTGAGCGCCGATTTCAGCAAAATCTTGCCCACATTAGCCGAGGGCGCACAACCTTTATCATTGCTCACCGCTTGTCTACAGTCCGGCATGTCGATCGCATCTTAGTCCTCGATCGCGGCGTTCTCGTCGAACAGGGCAGCCACGACGAATTGATTAATCTACACGGCTTGTATTGTCACCTGGCCCAACAGCAACTCGATTTGTAGAAGCGGTTTGCACCCAAAACACCAAGCCACAACGTTTTGTTAACGTGAATTCGATGAGATCCTTCGCTGCGGTTATCGCTTCGGGCAGCCCCCTAAATCCCCCACAAGTGAGGGACTTTGAACGAGAAATCTTGTCCGAAAGTCCCCCAAAATTGGGGGGTTGGGGGGCAGAAGTGCTGAATCACGAAGCGGAAAAACTCCATCGAATTCACGTTTTGTTATCCAGGAATTCGCGCTGTATGAAGGAGCGATTTGGAGCGGGGCGATCGCAAATTCTCATCTTCACAAAATGACATTCAAAAACTGCCAATCTGGCAGAAATGAAAAGTAGCGTCACATACCATTTCAGTAAGCTGCAAATCCTTAAAACTGGACACATCATGTTGAATCGCACTCCTCCCGAAAACAAACTGTCGCGGCTACCCAGAGAACCTAAAGTCACGATTGCCGCTCCGGTAGAAACTGCCCACTGGTCGCCTCCCCTCCAAACGCTCTTAGACAAGCCTGCTTCGGCATTGCCTGCGCGTCTAGCAGTGGGTGGGCTGGCATTCTCACTGTGTTTTACCGCGTGGGCCTGGTTGGGGCAAATGAATGAAGTCGCTCACGCGCAAGGCAAACTGATTCCCAAAGGGGCGGTTTACAAAGTCAACCCGACAGAAACGGGTAAAGTTTCTCAAGTTTTGGTGGCAGAAGGACAAACCGTAACAGCGGGACAACCTTTACTGGAACTCGATCCTCAACTTGCAACAACCGAAGTAGAAGGGTTAGAAAAACAACTGACTGCCGACCAAACGCAGCTAAACCAAACGCAAACCTTGATGACACAAGTGGTGATGCAAGCTCAAACGCGAGTGGCGATCGGTCGAGCCACGATCGAGTCCCAAAAAGTAGCCGCGATTCAGGCAAAGGGCAACACGCTAACCACACGAGCGATCGTAGAGCAGCTACAGGCGGATGCGGATGCACAGCGAGAACGGTTAAATCGACTTCAGCCTCTAGCAGCAGCAGGTGCGATCGCTCAAGAGCAAGTTTTTCAAGTAGAGCAGAGTCTGCGCGAACGGCAGCGCACCATTACCGAACATCAAGGCAGCCTGGAACAAAGTCGCTCAGAGGTCGATCGGCTGCAAGCAGAACTCATTCAAAAACGGGCGGAAGACCAACAATATCAGTTAGAAGCTCAACAGCAGATTCAACAAATGCGGCTGAAAGTGACTGAGTTGCAGGCCAAAATCGAACAAACCCAAACCTTGCTCAAGGCAGCTCAAGCAAAACGTAAACAGAAAATGGTCTATGCTCCTGTTTCTGGTCAACTTTCAACGCTAAATATCCACAACCCCGGTGAAGTCGTTCAACCTGGACAACCCCTCGCTGAGATCACGCCTCGCAACAAGTCCTTAGTGCTGTCTGCCATTGTGCCCGATCGCGAAGCTGGGTTGGTCAAAGTGGGAATGCGGGTTCAAGTCAAACTGGATGCTTATCCTTATCAAGACTATGGCATCGTCTCTGGCAAAGTGACAGCCATTTCTCCCGATGCTCAACCTGATGAAAAGCTGGGTCAAGTTTATCGGGTCGAGGTGCAGTTAGACCGTCATTTTGTGACCAAAGAGTTTCAGAAAGTTCCGTTTAAGGCAGGACAAACCGCGACTGCTGAAATCGTCACTCGTCAACGTCGAATTGCAGACATTTTATTAGACCCCTTAAAACAGCTACAGGGCAGCCTCAACTTGTGAAGTGAGTTGCTCTAAATTGCATGGAGACTAAAACCGCATGAATCACTCAATCCTTCATTCGCAGAACTCCGATCGCCGTACCGATAAAGTGATGGAGCCTGAACAATTTACTCAAGTTATCGAAGCGATCTTAGCAGGCAAATATTCTTGGGCATGTGTATTAATTTTGCGTTTTGCAGGATACAATCCTCTCCACTATATTCCCTACAGAACCTATAACCGATTGGTCAAAGACAACGCTCAGTGCAGAAAACGCGATCGCGTTCACGCTGAAGAAATCAATCAAAATGAGTCAGGCGATCGCGTTGGTCAAATTCAAGATTTAGCTTACTTAGAAGCCATGAGCGAACAGCAAAAAACAATTCATGGAGGTTGTTTTAAGAATTGGGTGACGAATAGCATTCCTTCAATAAAACTTGTGAAGGACTTGAACATTTGCCTTAAATAATAGGAATCAATTGAGGCTAAAAATCTGTGCGAGTGAAACAGATAATCCAAAGAAACTGCCAATTTGGCAACGAGGCTTCTATTGGACTCGCTAAAATCAGATCCAACGTTAAAACAATCTACCTTTAACAAGAATTATCCCCAGGAGGAGAGCAATGATCATCTCTGATCTTAATTATCTCGAAGCAATTTCTAATAGCTCAAATCTGACAGGTAGCCTGAGCTTATGTGAGATTAAGGGGCTGTTAGGGAGTTTTCTGATTGGTCTTCCTCATTGTGCCTTGCTCGGAAGTCTCACTAGTCACTCTAATGGAACTGGTTATGTTTCACTTTACCGTTCAACAACATCGTTGCTCAATGGCGAAGCTGTAACTTCTTCTAGCTACACTACACGAACTCTTTAATTCTCTAGAGTTCATCATCCTCTAAATCAGTGTCAGTTCGACAAGTTCTTTCGCTTCGTTCTCATCGGCTTCTGCCCTCTAAATCCCCTATTCTGGGGGACTTTGAACCAGAGTTTTTGGCTTGAAGTCTCCCATTTTTTGGGGATTTAGGGGACTTCCCGAATTCATAATCGGAGCGAACCACTTCTGTCGAACTAACGTTAAATCATGTACTTCACTGAGAACTGTTGTTTAAGGTTTTCAGTGATTTTTATTAACTATTTTCCAGATTACTTATTAGAGATTCTCTGACTTCAAGAAGGAATAGAAACAAATCTGCCAAAGTGGCAACATTGTTTTGAGATTAAGAACTAAATTATTAATACAAACCGATAAGGTTGTTGAAAAATACAAGTCGGTTGTTTTAAAAAAGGAGAAACTCAATGATCATTTCTGACTTGAACTATCTCGAAACCGTTTCTGAGCCAACTGAAATTGTTGGCGGTGGATTCAAGATTAAGTTCAATATTGCTGAGGTATATCAGTACAGTGAAGCTACTGCTGTCGCGATCAATTTTGGCAAGAAAGGCAGTGCTACAGCCTACAACTACGTTACACAAAAGGTCTCGATCGATCAAAGAAACTAGTGATTTGTGTCGCTGAATTCGCTTGACTTTACTCACAAGAACAAGGAGAAACTCAATGAATATTTCTGATCTGAACTACCTTGAATCTGTTTCCAATTCCTCTAACATCGTTGGTGGGGGCAAATTCAAGATTAAATTCAACGTTGCTGAGGTATACCAATATTCTGATGCTACTGCTCTCGCTCTTAATTTTGGTAAAAAAGGAGACGCTTACGCCTACAACGACGTTTATCAGAAGGTCTCGATCAACCAACGAAACTAGTGTCACTTCAACTGAAGATGAGTTGATTTGCTAAAGCGCTCAGTTGAGACTTTGCAAGATTGGAGGCTTTTTGGTTAAAAGGTCTCCAATGTTTTTGAGTAGTGTGGCTTAAATCTAAAAAGATAGAATCTGCCAGAATGGCAACACTACTCCATTTCTTGGTCATACGATGAGCTAAAGCAAAGTAAGCTTGTTGCAAACTCAATCGCTTTTTACTCAAACATACAGGAGAATTGCAATGGTCATTTCTGATTTGAACTATCTGGAAAAGGTCTCTGAATCGTCTATCGTCACTGGAGGAAGTCGCAAAAAGCTGGCTGGACTTGGAATAAACTTGAACATCATTACTCAGGTTGCTGTTCCGGTTGCGATCGCAATCAACTTAGGAAAGGGGACGGTTACAGTAGGAACTGGGGTGATTCAAAATGCTATGGTTTAACGGTAGGCTTTCTTAACCGACTCTGAAATTCTTCATTAGCATTCAATAGTAATAAACTTGCTAGAAGCTAAATCTGTAAAGCCCATAGCAAGTTTATCTTTTTAAAGAATGCAGAGGTTAGTAACCCTTTCTGACACATCCTTATTTGCGAGTATTCATTTTTTTTGATAGTTAGCTTCGTAACTTTATCAATACTATAATTGTTAAAATCATCACTGGATTGATCATTAGACCTAAAATTAAACCATTCAAATAAATAGTATCGATTAGCTGGTTGAGGAGTGGTAATACCTATGAGTGTCAACCTTGATATAAGTGACAGACGGGAATCTATATGTGCGATGGTTAATTTACTTGGAGTATCTATCGAATCAGACGAAATTGTTGATTTTCTAAAGTCAACTGTTCAATTAAGAGCATTCTGTGAAAAGCTTTTATATCAGCGAATTATCAACCAAATGGCTCAAGAACGAGGCATCATCATTACTTCTGAGGAGATCCAAGCTGAAGCCGATCGCCAACGCCGCGAAAACCGTTTGGAAAGAGCGATCGACACCTTAAATTGGTTGCGTGAACAGCTAATCAGTGCTGAGGATTGGGAAACTGGAATTTGCAATCAACAACTGTCTCAAAAACTAGCAGAGTCTCTCTTTCATTCGGAGGCTGAAAGATTTTTTGCCCAGAACCGACTAGATTTTGAGCAAGTTGCTCTCTATCAAATTATTGTTCCTTATCACACGCTCGCTCAGGAACTTTTCTATCAAATTGAAGAAGCCGAAATTAGCTTTTATGAAGCTGCTCACTTATACGATATTGATGAGCAACGCCGTCGCCAATGTGGTTTTGAGGGCGTTCTGTATCGAGGAAATTTGCAGCCAGAGCTTGCTGCTGTAGTTTTTGGGGCTAATGCAGGAGAAGTGGTTCGACCCGTTCAAACCGATCGCGGCTATCACCTTTTAATGGTTGAAGAATTTGTCTCGGCGCAACTCACACCTGAAACTCATCAAGAGATCGTTCAGAGACTGTTTCAAGAGTGGTTAGAGAGTGAATTAAGCTATTTGCATAATCAAGCAGATTGACACTCCCCATGCCTAAGGGCGCTACGGTGTACACACAAGTCTATACTCATATCAAATCAACTTTTACTTGCTACAGATCCTCGCCCCCTAAATCCCCCATTCTGGGGGACTTTGAGTCCTGATCTGGCGCAGTCTATTTTCAATTTGGTATCACTTCGTTCTAGTTGGCTTCAGCCCCCTAAATCCCCCATTCGGGGGGACTTTAAGCAAAAAAGACTTCGAGAATTTAGAACCCTGATCAGCGTTCAAAGTCCCCCAAATTTGGGGGATTTAGGGGGCGAAGGATTACGGCAAGTACAGATCAATCGACTTACAGCGGTTGCCGCTTGAATAAGCCACACAACCTGATGACTCAATGGTGAGCGTTGAACTTTTTTCTGTGGCTTACTCGCCTGAGAATTGCTGTATGTATACACGGTAGTCTCTAAAGGGACGGGGCTTTCCGCTCGTTTTCGGTAATTAGCTTTGCAGACCTTTAAAAAGGATTTTAATCATGTCTTACTCTAGAAAAAGATTGATTCAACGGGTTATTTCAACAGACGGCAAAACGGTTGCAGAAGTGAGAAGTGAAGTGATGGGGTCGATCGATGCCAACAATGAGGTTCAGCAATGGATTGAAGTGACCGTTTCAACCAGCAGCGGAGTCAGGCACCAGACTACATCTCACTCAACTGCTGATTATTCTTACGATCGATGACAGCAAATTAATCAAGCTTCTATCAATCGCTTTCTCGCCGATCGCCGATGCAACCCAACCACAACGATTGAGCCACCTAGCAAGAGTAAAGCAACCGTGTTTGAAGACTCAGGGACTTGAACGCAAGGATCGGGAGCTTTGGGATTCTGGGCACAGGCAAGACTAAACTCACCCGCAACTAATGTGAGCGCCACTTTTTTGTCAAAGCTGCGGGAATAGATGCCTCGAACGATCGTAGAAGCAGATTCGCTGGTTTGAGTTGGGCTGAAGTTAGTGTTTCTCTCAAGCGAAGTGATTTGCACAAAGCCACTCCTGTCGGGAGAACTCAAAAAGTCTTCACCTAGTGTGTTTAAGAAGCCAAAGATTGAAAACGTATCTAAGAGTTGCCCACTGTTGGTGTCAAATAGAGAAAAAGCGACTTCTCCAGCAGTACTGGCGTTTTCTAAGTCTGGATTGTCAACCAGGGTTTGGAGGTTTAATGAAGCGGTGAAATCAAACGTGAAGTCTGTAGTAGAGGTAATAGACAGCGTTGTAATGGGGTTGGCTTGAGCTGTCGTAAAGTAGCGATCGCTGTCCCCCTCCACTGTACTTTCAGTAGAATCAGACAAGAGACCCTCAATGGCTAAGGCCGCTCTAGCACGAGCAAAACTGGCGGCCTCCGCAGGCAAAATTGCTATTGTAGAACTTGCCACGATCGCAGCTAAAAGCAGCAGTCTCTGAGTCAAGATAGACTGTAATTTCATAGATTTTTGGTTCCAGTAGGTTTCAGGCAACGCGACTATTAGACGGTGATGCGTTGCGGCAGTTTGCTCGAAGCCCTGATGAAACACCCTTACTTAAGATCAGGTGCAGATGCTAGTTAGCTAGGGGGGCAAAAACTTTACTGTCACCAGATCCCTCTGTGAAAATACTAGATTGAAACCTATGAAGGCGCTATAAATCAAACAGTAGATTTTTAGAAGTTTGTATAAGGTGCCCATGAAGTTTTGCCCTGATTCAGTGAAATCACAGCGATGAGTGACCTAAATCTCTGTTAACTCCAGTTCAACGATTCAGTTATTGAAGATCAATAATTGAAGATCAATAATTGAAGATCAATAAAGGCAATATGCGATCAACCACCCGGAACATGAATTGTACAGGTTGAACCGAATTCTCTGTTGCAGATGCTAACTTCAAGGTTTAAGGACATTGGTTTAAAGACACTTGCAGTAAGACATAACCCAATCCATCCCACTGACTACGGCTCCTCTTCTTGCTCAAGGGAGGTTGGGAAGGGTCAGAGATGCCAATTTCGGTATCATCTACCCATTATTACGGCAATACATCCTCACAGCCCTCTCAGCTTCAGGGAAATCAACCATTTCCTGTGTATTTATAGATATTAAAATAGTCCACAATTGACGTGGTAGGAAAGTTTTGTGAAGGGCGAAAGGCTTTATCCATCGAGCAAGCTTGCAGTGTTAATTGATGCCGAAAACACCAGCGCGAGTCTAATCGAACTGCTACTAACAGAAATCGCAAAGTACGGCACCGCTCACGTTAAGCGAATCTATGGAGACTGGACAAATACCCTCCTCAGCAGTTGGAAACCCAAACTTCATAAGTTGGCGATTCAGCCGATCCAACAATTTAGATATACGACAGGCAAGAATGCAACAGATAGCGCTTTGATCATTGACGCGATGGATTTGCTGTATGCTCAAAACTTTGATGGATTCTGCATTGTTTCGAGTGATAGTGACTTTACACGACTCGCCAGTCGAATTCGAGAAGCGGGTCTAATTGTCTATGGACTAGGAGGAGAGAAAACCCTAGAAGCTTTTGTGGGAGCCTGCGACAAGTTCATTTACACGGAGCTTTTACAGCAGACGGAAGCGATCTCTTCGAGTTACTCCCAAGGGGTCACTCCTACGGAATCACCCGAAGCTTCTGCAAAATTGGTCGAAGCGCAAAAGGCAGATCCGAAAGTCAAGATCGACAAAAAATTGCTAAAACTGCTGCGGAATGCTTATGAGGCGATCGCTGAGGAGGACGGTTGGGCGAATCTGGGCCCGTTTGGGGCACAACTCAACAAGCTCTCCCCTTCATTTGATGCAAGGACGTATGGACACAAAAAACTCAGCGACTTAATTCGCGCGATCAGCTTGTTTGAAGTGAAGAAGATTCCACACGCAAAAAGCCAAACCGCTACTCAGTTAAGCATCAAGCTGAAATCTTAAGTTTGACAACTGACTACCCATGCGGATGAAAGGACTTGAACCTTCACTTCTTGCGAAACCAGAACCTAAATCTGGCGCGTCTACCAATTCCGCCACATCCGCGTTTTACCGCTTAACCATCATAGCAAAGCGAGCGAGTTTTGAGTCTGGGAATTTTATGCAAAACTCAAAACTCGAAGCTCTTGGACTTATGGCAAACTGCCGACACTGAGTGGGATAATATTTCCGTCGGTGGTGTAACCGAGTATCATCTCGTCGCCCGATCGTATCAGTTTGCCAGTCAGAGCGCAGCGATCGTCTTGTTGGGCCGTTGCCGGAAAACTCGCTCGTAAATCGGATGGGGAGGCGATCGGCGTATGGTCGCCGGATTTTTGTTGGACGTAATTCCAGAGAATGTCGCGAATCAGGGCTTGATATCCCTGGTTGCCAGAGAGTCCTTTCAACTTTTCCTTTAACTCTCGTTCCAGGCGGATGCTGGTGACTTCCATGTCGGTGGTGGTGGTGCGAGTTAAGGTATGCATGTTTTTCCTCCAAAAGTAACTGGACAGGTTCATAATACAAGTGTAGTATGGAAACTGTAGTTCGTAAGCCAAGTGCTTCAAAGTCTTCTTCAATGAAATTTCTACGGCTCCTATCGACAGTTCAAGGGTTGGGTTATTGCGAGAGTGCGCTTTGCGAATTTCCGCACGATCGTCCAGCCAGCCTTGTCGGAGTCGTAGTTTTGCCGTTTATGGGCAGGGCTATCCAGTTAGAAAGATCTCAGGAGATTGATGATTCGCGAAACATTAGCAAGTCCGGGCGGCCAGGCGCATTGCCCAAAACATTGATTAGAAGCGGAAGGGACAGGAGACCGACTGTACCTAAATAAGACAAGAAAACTCTGAAAAAGTTTTTGAGCCTCCGCTTCTAACCGTCAAGAAGGGGAGGTTTTTAGTGTGTTTGGCGGAAAACAAAGCAGATGCGGTGTAGTCATCGCCTGCCCGAAGCAGCCCTTGGAAACAGCAAACCCTTGTAATGAGTAAACCTTTGTAACGGCAAACCCTGGAAAATTGGGAGACACCAGGAATGTTGAAGTTTACGTACACCGAAACGGGGATAAACATTGAGCGATCGACCCAATCTCTCGAAGAGTTGGTGATGTGGCGGATCGTGCTGGCGATGCGAGTTGGAGAACGGCTGACGGTTGCGCCGGGGACGGCTTCGTTTTTGCTGCCCGCAAATTTACAGTGCTGGGATTTGTTGGAAGCGGTGGTGCAAAAATCGCTGGATGACACGATCGCGCTCTGCCAATGTGATGCAGAATTCATCGAGGTCAGCCTGCGAGGAACCTGGATCGCTCAAGATTGCAACTGCGAGGAAGGGATCTTTTTGGCTGAGCTGGGTGACTCGTTGCCAGGGACGCTTTGCGAGCGGGCGGAATTCATTTTGTTTAAGCTGTGGCAGGAGTCGTTGACTTGTCGGGTGTGATGAAGGGATGAGGGAGAACTTCGATGATCTGTTTCCCCTTTGGGGGTAATCCGCTTCGCGAGGAGGGATGAGGGATGAAAGGCGATTTTGCTTGGTCTTTTACTGTTTTGCATTCATCATTTCTTTGAAGTGATCTCTCAAGTGAGCGTGGTTGATTTTGCCTTGGGGGTTGCGGGGGAGGTGAGTGATCGCAATCCAGCGTTTGGGATGCTTGAATTTGCTGAGTTTTTTGGTGAGGGCGATTGCTAGTTTCTCATCAGAAAGGTTGGCGTTTGGCACATAGACGGCGGTGACAATTTGCCCCCATATTTGGTCAGGGATGCCTATCACACAGACATCTTTGACCATTTTTGTGTCTAAAATTGCGGCTTCGACTTCGGCTGGAAAAACGTTTTCGCCTCCAGTGATGATTTTTTGGCTATCGCGGCCGATGATGTGCAGGTTGCCTTGGGAGTCAAAAACCCCCAAATCATCAGGCTGGTATTGTGAATAATTCAATAGCTCAGGATAGTAACCCAACATCAAGGAGGGTGATTGAATGGTAATTTTGCCAATTTCTCCAATGTCTAATACGTTGTTTTTTGGGCTACGAATGGTGATTTGAGTGTGGGGTAATGGTTTTCCAGAATTGAAGTTTCCGCTTAAAAAAGCTTCTGGTTTCAAAGTGGCAATTTGCGAGGCGGTTTCGGTCATTCCATAAGTGGGAGCGATCGACAAGTGTCGCGATCGAGCTTCTTCTAATAACTCTAGCCAGGCAGGTGCGCCTCCTAACAAAATGGTTCTAAATTGGGACAGCCAGGAGTGTTTTGGTTGATGGAAACTCAGAAGTTTTTGTAGTTGAGTAGGAACGAGAGAAAGGAAGAATTCTTGAGGATTAATTAATGGTTCTGCGTCAGTTCCTAGTGATTTCCAGGGCAAGATTATCAACTTTCCATTGGATAGGAACGATCGCATAAATTGCATCAAACCGCTGACATGATAGAGCGGAAGAACACAAAAAGAATGGACGCGATCGACTTCAAAATATTCTCGAAATCCCTGAACAGATGCCGTCAAAGTTCCCCAGGTATGCATCGCAAATCGAACTTTACCCGACGTGCCGCCTGTGGGAATCATAATTAAGGGTGTGTTGTAAAAGCCTTCTAGCTTCTTTTGTTTCCTTCTATTTGAGACTTCTCCCCAAATCAAATCAGGCTGAACTAATTCAAAAACTTGTTGCCATTCAGATTCTGCCCAGTCAGGATTACAGAGAAAAATTTGGCAATGTGTCGAACAAGCAGCAATAAAGCCAGACAAGAAACGGATGGGATCACGTTCAGCTAACAGAATTGTTTGAGTTTGTGGCGTGATTTCTTGATAGCGTTCTTGAGTTTGTTCGATCAAATTCTGAATATCATAGCCGATTAACCAATCTTTCTGACTGCGTTCTAAAAGGTAGGTTAGAGGAGTTGCCATAAGCGATCGCTCTCCTCCATCAAGCTATCAAACCAGTAATCTGTTCCATATCCAAAAGCACGATTCTTGACGGAGAGTTCTGCTGCAAGGCTTAATCCAGCTTGTCGTCCGATCGCCGTTTCAAACACTGAAGAAAATACCGCCTCGATCGAGTGTTCTTGACAAAACTGACGAAGGCGAGAAGGTGAACCAGCAATTGCGGGTTTGACGACAAAAATTCCGCGCCAACCTTTTTGATAGCAATCTTTGAGTTGATTAAGTGTGGCAATGGACTCGTCGATCGCTAGAGGCGTACTATATTTCTGGCTCAGTTTTAACATTGCGTCGAATTGATGAATTGAAAGTGGCTGTTCTAAAAATTCGATGTTAGTTGAATCACAAATTTGTAGCCATTTCTCAGCTTCTAAATCGCTCAAACCTCCGTTAGCATCTAGTCTCAAAAGCGCGTCAGATGGTAAGTTTTGAATGAGTTGGTCAAAGAGATCGAGTTCTTCTGAAATCGGTGTAACGCCAATCTTCCACTTGAAAGTTTGATAGCCTTGTTGCCAAAGATTTTGCCAAGATGCCAGGGCTTTTTTTCCGGTGGGAAGCAGGGCAGCCATTGACGATCGCGCCACAGATTTTCTTGACCAATCGCTAACTAAAGACTCAAATCCAAACTGGCAGGCAGGGAGACGATCGGGAATATTCAAAATTGTCTCTACATCGACTTCACCTGATAGCTGATTACAAAAATCTAAAGCTTGATCAAAACTTTCTGAACCAAACCATTCCAGAGGCGCAATTTCACCAAAGCTGACCTTTTCACCCTCAAGCCGCAAAATAATCCCTTCCCGCACCCGCCACAAGCCATGACTCGTTAGCAACGGTTGCCGAAAGGGACGACGGTAGGTGCGAAACTCAAACTTCATCCCGGTAGCACAAAGCCCAAACCCAACATCAAACCTGCCCAAAAGTGAAGCTCGACCGCGATCAATCGACAGAATGTGAGCTTGTGGGGTTGGTCGTGCTGCGATCGAATAAATCGACACAACCTCCGAGCCGCGGGCACACTAGCAAAAATCAGCAGCGTCCAGATTGGAAACAGATGCAACATGACAAACAAAGCGGTCAGCGCATAGAGACTGCCACAAATCCAGGGCAACAGATCCGCTGATCGCTTCGTACCCAACCGCACTACGGGAGATTTTTTGCCGATCGCGCTGTCATCCTTAACCTGATTGAAGTGTGAACAAAACAAAATCAAACTGGTCGCAATGCCAACAATAATCGACGCTGCAAAATTTGTACTTGACCAGGCTTTTGTCTGACTGTAGTAGGAAGCGGCAAATGCCAGCGGCCCAAACGCAAAGAAGCAGAGAATTTCACCCACGCCTTTGTAGCTGAGACGAAAGGGCGGCCCCTGGTAGATATAGCCGATCGCACAGCACAGCAAAATCAGTCCGATTACCGTAAAGTCTTGTTGTTGAGCGGCGATCGACCCAATCCCAAACAAGCCCAACGCCAGACAAAAATTACTGATCCAAAAAATCAGCGACTTATTGCCCGTCATGTTGACAAGGGAATTTTTCTTATTGACATCAACGCCTGTTTCCGAGTCAAACACGTCATTGCTGAAATTTTCCCAGGCCAGGATCAAAATAGCAGATATTAAAAATGTTAAGAAAATTGAAAGGTTAAACCGGGTGGTTTCAGCGAAAGCAACGGCAGACCCGACCCAAATCGGCATGATCGCCACACTGTACATGGGAGGCTTAATCGCCGCAAACCAGAGCTTTCTGTTGACACGCTCGATCGTCCTGGTTGTCATTAAAAAAACTCCTGTAATTGCCAGAAAGCTTACAAACACTGTGTTTCCCAGTTTCCCATCTGATCCGAAGCAACCGCAGTCTGTTATAGAAACGTTACACGCTTTCCGGTTTCGCTTTACTAACCTTAAATTTCCCCCTTCAGTTTCACGCCCCTTGACGATTGCCTCGATACACTGTTCAGTGGCAGATAACACGCGGGGAGAAGATTTTTATGAATGCTGCTGCACTCTGGCAACGCTATCAAGACTGGCTTTACTATCACAAAGGTCTAGAATTTTATCTTGATGTCAGTCGGATGCGGTTTGATGATGACTTTGTAGACCAGCTAAAACCTAAGTTTGAAAAGGCTTTCAAGGATATGGCTGCCCTAGAAGGGGGCGCGATCGCCAACCCCGACGAAAACCGCATGGTTGGTCACTATTGGCTGCGTGATCCCGATTTGGCCCCGACGGATGACCTCAAACAAGACATTGTAGGAACGCTGGAAGACATTGAGACCTTTGTTGAAAAAGTCCATTCTGGCGAAGTGGCTCCCCCCAATGCTGAGAGATTTACAGATATTTTGTCGATCGGCATCGGTGGTTCTGCTCTGGGCCCCGAATTTGTCGCCGAAGCACTTTCTCCAGACTTTCCGCCGCTAAACATTCACTTTATTGACAACACTGATCCCGCAGGCATCGATCGCACCCTGGCAAAAATGGGTGATCGGCTCAACAGCACCCTCGTTCTGGTCATCTCCAAATCCGGCGGCACTCCCGAACCTCGCAACGGCATGATCGAGGTGCAACATGCTTTTGCAGCCCACAATCTGGACTTTGGCAAACAGGCGATCGCCATCACAGGCAGAGGCAGCAATCTGGACAAAGTGGCCGAGTCTCAAGGCTGGCTGGCTCGTTTCCCGATGCACGACTGGGTGGGAGGACGCACTTCTGAATTTTCAGCCGTTGGGTTAGTGCCTGCTGCGCTGCAAGGGATTGATATTCGGGCGATGTTGGCTGGGGCAAAAGAAATGGATGCCGCCACTCGTCAACCTCAGATCAAAGGCAACCCCGCGGCACTGTTGGCGCTGGCCTGGTACTTTTCGGGCAACGGTAAAGGCGAAAAAGATATGGTGGTGCTGCCCTACAAAGACAGTCTGCTGTTGTTTAGTCGCTATCTTCAGCAATTGGTGATGGAATCGTTGGGCAAAGAAAAAGACCTCGACGGCAACACGGTTTATCAGGGCATCGCCGTTTACGGCAACAAAGGTTCGACCGACCAACACGCCTATGTTCAACAACTGCGCGAAGGTGTGCCCAATTTCTTTCTGACGTTTATCGAAGTGCTGCGCGATCGCTACTCCCAACCCGTCGAAGTCGAACCGGGAGTCACGTCGGGCGATTATCTGTCTGGACTGCTTCAAGGTACTCGTCAGGCGCTCTACGAAAATCATCGCGACTCTGTGACCGTCACCATTCCCGAAGTCACGCCTCACAACGTTGGGGCCTTGATTGCCCTGTACGAACGCGCTGTCGGCTTTTATGGCTTTCTCGTCAACGTCAATGCCTATCACCAACCTGGAGTAGAAGCGGGCAAGAAAGCAGCAGCCGCTATTCTCGATCTCCAGCGCAAAGTAATGGAGGTTTTACAGCAAGAAAAGACTCCCATCCCATTAGGAACTCTAGCAATTAAAGCGAATGCTTCTGATCAGGTCGAAGCGATTTACAAAATCGTCCGTCATCTCGAAGCCAATCACCGCGGGGTCAAAGTAGAAGGTAGTTTAGGTGATCCTGGCAGCCTGACGGTGAGCCTCTAACAGTTTGGGTTATTTTCAACAAAAGCGGAGAAGCTACCTTGAAGTTCAATATTGCAAGATCTTCATTGCCAGATCTTTGAGGTAGCGTCTTTAGTAAAGTCAAAAGTAAAGTCAAAGTTTACTGCGCCTTCAGCAATGATCGTTACGCTTTGGAGAGTCGGTGCAGCCACATAAAATTGGGCCCTTCGGGTGAGCAGACACGCTGAATTAAACCGTAAGAATAGTGTAGATTTTCGCCGGACAAGTCTTTGCGGTATCCATACTGTGTCCATTCGCCGTAAGGATCGTTGACAAAGCAGCCCGATCGGTCATATCCCCGCAGCACAATAATGTGACCAAAGCTGGTGAAATAGCCGTGAATAATACAGGGACGACCTTCAGCGATCGCTTTTTGAATGTCAAACATGCGACCTTGCAGCGTCAAGTCATCCCTTAACCCATAGTCAGCGGCCATTTTTGCTAAGTCTCCGGGGTCGTGACGGCTCAACCCTTTATTATCCATGTAGCGATAAAGCTCATCCTCAAATTGGACGGCGTTCGTCTTGCGAGGAATTTTGAAGTAGCGCATCACCATCGCAAAACAGGTGACATTGCAAGCCCCACCCGGATTCTCTGAGTTGTTTAATTGATTGTGGTAAGGCACTCCCAGAGACTTTGTAGCAGGCAGACGAGCAGGCAGACGAATGGGAAGAGACGGCGTTCGTGCGGTTGAAATGACCTTCCCCTGACTGTTGAGCACTTGGACATGCGGCATAAACACAAACCAGGTATTGCGGGGAGGAACGCCCAAAAAACCATCGACGATCGCGATTTTGAGATGATTTCTGCCGACAGGCTTCCACGAGTGAATGTTCAATACTTTGCCCGCTTCGACAGTGACTTTATCTTGAGGCGGCAGTTTTGAAGAATCATCTGCGGATTGCTTGAAAAACGTCGTCTGAAGAACTTTGATTCGCATAGAATTTCTCCAATTCCTGATTCTGCTGAGTTTTAGGCTTTTCAATTTTGATTGACGGCGATCGACAGAAAACTACTCATGCGCGATTGCTCATTCCTGATTTCCCGAACCTAGTGTACCTACCCGCACAAAGAGTAGCTTTGCCTCAAGGGAATAACTCTCCGTTAATTCCGATCGAGTTGCCTGCTTTGACTCAAGGTTTTGTAAAGGAGTTCCGTTAATTTACGCAGGGAGATATTTCGGTTGTCCAGCCAAAATAAAGGCGCACCAGGGATTTTACTCAAAAATGCGTCTACTTAACTTTTGCTTTACGATCGCTCTCATCACACTCGGAGCCAAATCTTTTGAGTTGCTGCCTGCCAACTCTCAAGGCGAAACTTCTCCCCTCAGTCAGGCGTTTGTCTCAGTTCCCATCCCTAACGAAGCGGTCAAAAAGCCTTATCAAGTGCTGATTTATAGCGCCACTGGCGTACAGACTCAAACATTAGTTGATCGACTTGCTACGCTCAAAATTCCCTATCAACTCACGTCCTCGATTTCTCAAACCCTGGACGCAGACGACCATCAGGGACTCGATCGCTTTCAACAACTCAAGCATGAAAAGCAGCCGATCGTATTCATCTACGGCAAGGCTAAGTCAAATCCACGCGTCGAAGAAGTGATCACCGAATATCAAAAAATGACGGGTGAATCGCTGATTCAAAAGTGAGTTCGACTTTAATCAAGGACTTCCAGAACTCTTATCTGAAAATCCTCCCAAATTGAGACGCTGGCGGGCAGAAGACCCAAACAACGCGAAAAACCTGCATCGTATCCACTTCTAAGGAATTGAGACAGACCGAAGAAGGCGATCGACAATTCCTCTGGCTCTGCGTCCCCCCGCCGGAATTAGGCGATGAGCCAACACATGAGGCGCAAGCTCCTTCACATCATCGGGGATTACGTATTCTCTGCCTTCTAAAAACGCTAACGCCTGCGCTCCTTTTTGCAACGCAACCGTTCCTCTAGGACTCACGCCCAACGTCACTTCTTCATCCTGACGAGTTGCCCTTACCAGATTGAGAATGTATTGCTGTAGAGAAGTATCAATTTTTACTTGACGACAAAGGCGCTGTAACTCCTGGACTTCTGCTAGTGAAATGCAAGGTTTGAGTTCTTGAATCGTATGCCCTTCTTGAAGGCGCTGTAACATCTGCATTTCTTCCGATTCGGTCGGGTAGCCCAGCGACAGCGACAGCGCAAATCGATCCATCTGCGCCTCTGGTAGCGGAAAGGTGCCCTGATACTCGATCGGGTTCTGAGTCGCGATTACAAAAAACGGACTGGGAACTTTACGAGAATTGCCATCCACCGTCACCTGCTGTTCTTCCATGACTTCGAGAAGGGCAGATTGGGTGCGAGGAGTCGCCCGATTAATTTCATCAGCCAACAAAACGTTCGCAAAAACTGGCCCTGACAGAAACTCGAACTCACCCGATCGCGGATTCCAAATATTCGTGCCTGTCACATCCGTCGGCAACAGATCAGGCGTACACTGCAATCGCTGAAACCGACCGTCGATCGACTTGGCCAAAGACTTCGCCAGCAACGTCTTTCCAACGCCCGGAACGTCTTCTAACAAAGCATGACCGCCTGAGAGTAAGGCAACCAGGACAAGCCGAATCGCCTCAGACTTGCCGACGATCGTTTGGCTCAAATTTTGGGTTAGTTGCTCAATGCGCTCTCTCATGTGCAGGTTTTCGCCCCTAGAAGACTTTCGTTCATCATACTCAGGATGCCCAAAAATGGAGTTGAACGCTGAACTATAGAAGACTTTGGACTCTGAACTCTGACTGTCATTTGCGTTTTCAGTCTAGGGTCTCTGATTTAATGCCTTTGCCTCGATACTAGGAGACAGGAACGCACATCGTTCTAGCGGTTTCACAATCGGCTTTAATTTGGGCTTTTAGGTCATCTAGCGAGGCAAACTTTTGCTCAGGGCGAATAAATTGCTCTAGCTCAACGGTGAGTGTCTGCCCATACAGGTCGCCTGACCAATCCAACAAGTGAACTTCGATCGTTTGCTTAGTTCCATTCACAGTTGGACGGTTGCCAATATTCATCACGCCCAGCTTGTGATCGAGGCCCACTCCCGAAACCCTCACACTGTAAACACCCTGCTTGGGAATAAATTTTTCGGGGGGCGGCTGCAAATTAGCGGTCGGGAAGTCGATCGTTCGTCCCAACTGCTGACCCTGTACAACTTCGCCAACAAGACTGTAAGCCCGTCCCAACATTCGATTTGCGCCCTGCAAGTTTCCGTTCTCAAGCGCCTCACGAATGGCAGAGCTACTAATCCGCTCTCCGTGAAAAGTCAGCAGCGGCACGATCGTGACATCGATCCCAAACTCAGCCGCAATCGCTTGCAAATCTGCTGCTGTCCCCGATCGCTTGTAGCCAAATCGAAAATCTTGCCCAACGCTCACGCACCTTGCTTGCAGGTGATGGATCAGAATTTCCTCGACAAACTGCTGAGGAGTCAAAGCTGCCAGTTCGCGATTAAACGGCAAGAGAACCAATTGCTCAACGCCGATCGCGCTCAGTTGCAGGGCTTTTTCAGAATGAGGAGTCAGCAGTTTGCGCGGTTGCCCTGTAAAAAACTCTTTGGGATGGGGCCAAAAACTAACAACTGTAGAGCGAATTTGAGGATCGTTACTGATGACAGGCGAAATTACCTGGTGATGCCCTTGATGAATGCCATCAAAATTGCCCAGGGCAACCACAGTCGGAGTCAGCGCGTTAGTGAGAGAAGAAGTTATCCACACGCTTTACATTTTGACATACATTACTCAGCGATCTGCAAAAGCCCATCTAAGCGAGTTGGCTGAATTTTGTAGTTTTCACGGGCAAACTGTCACTTTAGGAGACAAATTGGGCGCAACGAGAGGCGATCGCCCCCATCCCAACTCTTTCAACTTAAGGTAGGCTTCCCACGTTCAGAAAGGCTTTCTAACTTTCGCCGCCTCTTCTCTCAGTCAAATCCTGGCAAAATAGAGTCAGGCTGTAGCGTAAAGCATGACAAACCACTTTCTCTCAAAGTTTCGGACAACCCTCTGGGCATGGTCATTGGGGTTGACTTTGCTGTGGATATTGCCAGCCTATGCTGAGACAACTTCTGTTTCTCTGACTGCCTCCAGGGTGTCGGTATCAAGTCCCAAAAAACAGAGCTATGATCCCCAGGCAGTTCTCACTCAACTGTCCCAGTCTTCAGTCGTCTATCTGGGCGAAACCCACGACAGCCCAGACGATCATCGTGCCCAACTTGAGATTATTCAATCCCTGCATCGCTCAAATCCCAATATCGCGATCGCACTGGAGATGTTTCAGCGCCCTTATCAGTCGGTGATCGATCGCTATCTAGCGGGTGAGATTACAGAACCCCAACTTCAAGAACTCAGCCAATTTCAGAAACGCTGGGGCTTCCCGTGGGAGTACTACGCCCCCATTCTCAGATTTGCCAAAGCGAACCGTTTGCCCGTGATTGCGCTCAACACGCCTTCTGAAGTAACGCGCAAAGTGGCTCGTGGGGGGTTAAAAAGTTTGACGTTGAGCGATCGTCGCTTTATTCCGCCCCTTTCTGAGATTCGCGCCGAGCCAGAGGCTTATCGTCAGAGAATGCGCCAGATTTATGAGCAAATTCACCAAGGTAAAGGAAGCAGCGATCGGTTTGAGTCGTTCTTTTTGGCGCAAATTCTTTGGGATGAAACGATGGCCGATCGCATCAGTCAGTTTCTTAAGGCAACTCCCAAAACTCAGGTGATCGTGCTGGCAGGTCAGGGACACATTCTCTATGGCGACGGGATTCCCAGCCGAGTTGCGAGACGAATGCTCAACAATCCCCAGTTTTCTCAATCACTGGTCTTGCTCAACCCACCTACTGAATTCACCACCCCACAAGACCGTCCCATTGCTGACTTTTTTTGGAATCAGTCCACTCCTTAGCTCGTCAACTTTTTGGGAAACAAGTAGATTACGCCTGAAATCCAGGTCAGAGCAACAGATACCCAAAAGGCTCCCAGAGGCAACATCCAATCACTAGGCAAAGGTGCGATGAGAAGGGCGATCGCCACAATTTGACTCACTGTTTTTAGCTTGCCCCACAGATTTGCGCCTTGAATACTCTCTCCCTGCAAACTCGAATCAACGCGCCAGCCTGCGATCGTCAGTTCTCTCGCCAAGATCATAAACACCCCCCAAGCGGGAACTTGCCCCAACTCAACCAGAGACATCAGGGGAGCCAAAACCAGCAGTTTGTCAACCAGGGGATCAAGAAATTTTCCTAAGTCTGTCACTTGGTTAAGCTTTCGAGCCAGGTAGCCGTCGAGCCAGTCTGTCCCGGCTGCCAATAGAAAGATCGCCACCATGATCCAGCGAGTCTCCGAAGTGGGATGGTGCAAGCCGTAGAGCAAAAAAGGAACTCCGAATAGGCGCGAGACGGTGATCCAGGTGGGCAGATTCATAAGATTTGAGCAAAGGGCACTCGTTAAGCATAAAAAAATAGGGCCAATCCGAATAGGATCAACCCTAAAATTCAACAACTCCAGGAGATAAACTCTGGCTTTTAGCAAGCCCCATGCTTATTGAGAACTACCCAGATGGTTTTAAAGATCAGGCGCAGGTCATACGCGATCGACCACTTTTTCTGATACTCCAAGTCAAGTTTGACGACATCTTCAAAATCGGTGACATTCGATCGACCGTTGGCCTGCCATTCTCCTGTGATTCCAGGTTTGACGTTGAGACGTTGCCAGTGGTGCGGCTTGTATTTGCTGACTTCATCCGCCGTAGGGGGACGGGTGCCAACCATGCTCATGTCGCCCTTCAGCACATTCCAAAATTGGGGAAGCTCATCTAGACTGGTACGCCGCAAAAAGGCCCCGATCCGCGTGATTCGAGGGTCGTTCTTGCTTTTGAAGATGTTGCCCTTGGCTTGATTTTGCACCAGATGTTTGCGCTGGTCAGCATCGATCACCATCGAGCGAAACTTCCAGATGCGAAAAGGCTGCCCCTTGACTCCACAGCGAATCTGACTGTAAAAGATTGGGCCGGGATCATCGCGCTGAATGGCGATCGCCACTGGAATAGCCACCATGGCCGTAATCACCAGACCTACCAGGGCACCCGCAATGTCGATCAGTCGTTTGAGCTTGCTGTTGACGGAGGGGTGAAAAGGTTCGGATTCGATTGGGGTCAACAGGTCTGAAGCAGAAATATTTGCTTCTTTGGCGCGTTCAAGCAAGGCGAAATAGAGAGATGAAGGAATGTCAGAAGTCGTAATCACAGGTTGCAGCCGGTTTTTCTTAAAGGTTGACCTCACTCGACCACTATATTCAGCCACACCTACCTATCGTTAGGGAATTGAAGGACGTTTGCTTAATCTTTGAACTGCCTTAGACTTTTATGAAGATCTGGTATGTTGTCCGAAATGTAGACCAAATGAGGGTTGTGCGCCAAAGGTTCTGTCGCGTGAGATGGACAGGAGTGGGGCAAATCCAGGTCTTGTGCAGCCCTCGATCGCTCAGTTAATGAAAATCCCTGAGACTCTTGTTATGTCTGAGCTTCATCAGCTTTTTCATTTGATTCAGCAATTCGTCTGTACTGTTCTGAACTACGATTCTGATTCGGGAGGAGCATCTTCTACAAACAAGTCATCCATCCCCTCCAGATTAAAGACTGAGTTGATTTTGGCAGGCGAATCTGAGGAGGTGCTGCTTTTTATCGGAGGAGCAGTTGGTGAGGAGATTTCACGCGTTTTGTCTAGATTTGAGAGATCCTGACTAAGTTGGTGCAGGGTAGTCGAGTCAAGCGTTAGCTCTAAGTCTGGATTTTCGGAGACTGGCGGTGTGGGCAATAAATTTTCTTCTGGCGTGTAGGTGGCTTCGGCGAGCGATCGCACATCTGAGGCCGCAGACTCGATCGCAGGCGGACTCACGGACACGACATTCAACGGCTGGCTGGCATCCGCAGATAACTGCTCCAAAAGATCGGTCAGTGCATTGATAGTGTCACGGTGAGGCGGTGTCTCTAGAGGCGGTGGGGCTGGATTAGTAGAAATCGCAGTCTCTTCAGGGGGTAAGGCAGGACTGGCAAGACCTGTGGCTGCTTCGAGGGGTTGTGCAGGGCCGCTGGGAATTTCGGTGCCGGGATAGGGGAGTGAAATGGGAGTAGACGCGACCCCTTGCGGGTATCTCACAGCGATCGACTCGGATTGGACGGGCTTTCCGGGTTGAGGCGCGGCTTCTGAGTTTGTAGATTCTAAGTTTGTAGGCTCTCCTTCCTGGGCATGGAGATAAGAAGACGCTTCTCGTCCCAACTGCTCGGCTAATCGATTGACCAGCGTCGAGAACATGACTTCTCCCTGCTCACCCAAATGATGAAGCTTATCTAGCCCTTGAGCCAGCGAATCCTGGTAAGCATTGATATCTTGTTGCAGGGATTCAAACACGACTTTTAGCGTAGTGTCTAGCGTTGTGAGCGCCTGATCGGTTTGATCTTGTATTTTCTGGATCTGCTCAACACTTGGCGAGGGAGAAGCTGATTGCTCTGTCTGGTAGCTTTGGCGGTGCGCCTCTAGCCTGCGAATTTCCCGAATCAGGGCATTTCTCTGCTGGGTCAAGGTCGCAACTTCAGACTGCAAAGGGCGAAGTAACCCCGATCGCAGCTCGTTCATTTCTTGCACAACGGATTGCATCACCTGCTGCGCGTCGGCTTGTGAGGAGTCTGAAGTCTGGCTAACAGGGGTCGATCGCTGTTGCATCATCAAATAGATGCGAAGTCTCTGTAAGAGTTGACGCTGTTGAGCCACTTGCCCACTTGCCGCCCAGGGAAGGCGAGAGGCTGCTTTTTGCAGCACCGCATCAATTTCGTGAATGAGCGTCTGAATTTGATCCTTCTGAGAAGTCACGATCGAATCCTTGATGAAGATTTTGCAAAATGGATGAGACCAATTCAACTGATTGCTAGGTTGCCCATAAGAGCATACTCTCACCCAGCGTTTATGAAGCGGATACCCCTGACTTAGAAAACAACAAATGGATTGTTTACTCAGGATAGTTTATGGGCTGCGTTGTCGAGGCAGCAGGCAGGTCTTAGTCCAAGTTTCTCAACAGAGCGTAGAAAACTGCAAGGTGGTTAAGGTTGGTAGTTAAGGTTGATCAAGTCGTCGCCGACGTAGGAGCCGTGAAGGCGATTAAAATCCAATAAAATCTAAGGGCAGCGATCAAGTTTTTCCTAAACCCTGAGCTAAAAAATGACGAACTCCTTTCTTTTTTAAATGCGGGTGGCGCTACAAATTTTTGTCTCAAAAACTTTCAAGAACTTAAAAATTCGCAGGATCAAGAAAACGACAGATAGAAATATGACCGTCCAAAAGTCTAAGTGTTAAAAAGCTATAGTCTAAAATAATACCTGTTTGTGAAGCTTGTAATGGGATACTAGTCAATAGATCACCAGATCTTGAATTGGCTCGATCGCTGAGGCTTTACGAAAGGCGATCGTAAGTTCATCAGTTTTATCTAGCATTTGTTAAGCTTTAGGCTATGATGGCGATTGGTTTTGGCGATTAACCAAGTTTGAGGCTTATCAGTTTATAACCTCAACCCTGTTTTGGCCTGCGCCTGTCAAGTGGATTAATACTGAAATCAAAATTCTGAGACTAAAGTATAAATTAACCTAGAAGAAGCCAACAATTTAATTGCAAACTGGGATCGTGCGCTCGTCTTGTGCACGTCATATTACTGAGACTGACGAATAGACTTTGGTCACTAAATTACAACTCCACTACGTTTTATAAAATTTAATTCTTCACCTCAGATGGCTTAAACCTCCCTCAAAACAAAACCTCAATGGAAGATTGGTATAACCTACGCGACCAGAATTCTGATGTATCGATTCGTTCGGCTCCTTTCTTTGAAGGATTGCCAGAAGCAGTGGTCGAAAAGGCAATTTCTCATGTTGTTACGCGGAGTCATCCGGCCAATCAGGTGATCTTGCTCGAAAACGACTGGGGCAGTTCGGTCTATTTTATTTTGAATGGCTGGGTGAAGATTCGCACCTACAACCTGGATGGCAAAGAGGTTACGCTAAACATTTTGGGCAAAGGAGAACTGTTTGGCGAGATGGCTCCGCTAGATGAAGTGCCCCGATCGACGGATGTGATTACGCTGGCTCCGACGACGATCGGCAACATGCCTGCTCAAGATTTTGTGCAACTGCTTAGTTCAGAACCGCAAGCGGGAATCCGGTTAGCTCAACTGATGGCGCGTCGTCTGCGTCAGGTCAATCGTCGTCTGCGGCTGCGCGAGTCTGATAGCACGTCACGAGTGGCTGACATTCTTTTATTTTTGGCAGATGGGCAGGGCAAACGTGGCCCCAATGGCACCGAAATCCCCAATTTGCCGCATCGAGAACTGAGCAGTCTGAGTGGGCTGGCGCGAGAAACGGTAACGAGAGTCTTGAGCAAACTCGAAAAGAAAGGGCTGATTGTGCGCGATCGTGACACACTTTGCATCCCTGATCCCCATGCCCTAGAACGAATGATGATCTAGCGTTTAGCCAAAGACTTACTAGAAACTTAGAGAAGAGGTTGAGTGGTCAAGCAGGCAGCCAGATCGAGTTGAGCGAGTTTTGTGTAAGCGTCATCGATCGTCTGTTTGCCGCGTAAAAACCCCAGACTGGCACCCGGACAGATAAACCGCAGCGTTTCGGGTGTGAACTGATCCAACAACTTTTGCACGTTGCGGATTTGACGTGGCCAATGAAAGGTTTTAGCTGTTCTCAAGGGCGCGGGATGGGCAGAGCGATCGGGCAACAAATGCCGCCCGGTAAACAAGATTCCACCGAATGGACGATAGAGACAAGACGCTCCGGGAGAATGACCGGATGTCCAAATCAGGTGATGAGACGCGACCCCATGCGGGTCACTCGAAGAGATTGTACAGTCCTGGTGAAACGAACTCACCTTCAGATTAGGCAAAAGGTACGCTTCCTGCTCTTGAATCACCACCTCACAGCCCATCTTCTGCTGAATTTCTCGCACTTTTCCCAGTCCGCCTCGATGCGTTATGACCAGCCAGCGCACGCCCATTTTTTGCAGAAACTGCTGATTGGTCTCATCCCAGGCGGGACAGTCCACTAGAATGTTGCCTTCTGGCTCGACGATTAGATAAGCCGTGCCGCCCAAGGTGTCTCGGTTGGGAGGGAATGCAAAAATAGAGTCAGCACCCGGAACATCGTATCCATCCAGAACAAGACGAGGGAGTTTGAGCGTTCCCTTGTGGCTGGTTGAGATAGGCTGAGAGAGTGAGGAGTTTGTCGATCGCTCGGATGGAGTTTGAGTCATTACACGCAGGTAAGCAGAACGAGAGGCGGAGTCATTCAATCTTCGATGATCTTGGCAGATTGAAACCATGACCCGCGAATGCCAATAAAATGTTATGTCTCGGTACTGCTTTTTTTCGCGCTTCAAGCAAGAATCAACGCTGCGATTGCTCCAAGATTCCTCAAAAAGTCTGAGTTTGCGATCGCCCACCCCTGCATCGTCAACCCCAAAATTTAGCGCATGATCTGGCTACTCTTACTCGGACTGATTACCTACTTTATTGTGCAAAGGGTGACTGGCATCACTCGCACTCCCATCTGGGCGCTGTGGTTTGTAGCGATGCTTCCCGCATTCTCGCTGGTCGGGTGGACTTTAGCCTTCCGGGGACAACGGCCCATGCCGCCTGAGTTGGTGATTTTGATGTTTGTGCTGTGTTTGTCGCTCTACCTGTATTTGATTCAGCGCGGACGGATTTCTCCCACTTCGCCGATCGATGCCGTTCCTCAAGGTCAAACGCTGGGCACCGAAACGCCTGCTGATCCCCAAAGTGAGCCGCCCGTCTCACGACCGATCAACAAGGACGAAGAGAGCAGCCTACAAACCTGTTTTCCCTGGTCGGTGTATTACTTACAAAATCTGGAGTATCGTCCCCAGGCGGTGATTTGTCGGGGACAGTTGCGAACGACTCCTGAAGTGGCTTACCAGACGATTCGAGAAAATGTGGAGTCTAAGTTTGGCGATCGCTTCTACGTGGTTTTTCAGGAGGGCCTGAACGATAAGCCATTTTTTGCGCTGGTGCCCAACCCACAAGCCAGTGGAGAAGAAAAGCAAACGCGCAAATCGCTGGCTCGTCCTGGAATTGCGATCGGACTGGCGGTGATGACGCTGTTTACAACGACGCTGGCAGGTTTGCAAATTATTGGCAAAGAGTTGGACACAGATTTGTCTGTTTTGCCTCAAGGGTTGCCCTATGCGATTGCGTTGATGACATTTTTTAGCGTTCGGGCGGCTGGGCATTATCTAACAACTCGTCGCCATCAGATTGCGGCCACGTTGCCTTATTTTATTCCCGTGATTCCTTTGCCGTTGTTGCCTGTGGGCACGGTGGGAGCCTTTATTCAGATTCGATCGCCGATTCCTAGCCGCAAAGCTTTGTTTGATTTTGGTGTGGTGGGGGCGATCGCGGGTTTGGTGATTGCGCTGCCGCTGTTGTTGTGGGGATTGGATCATTCCACTGTTGTAAACTTGCCGCAGCGCCCCGGATTGTTTGACTTTCAGGCGTTAAGTCCTCGGTTTTCTCTATTGCTGGCTGTGTTTAGCAAGCTGGCCTTGGGCGGTGAACTGGTGGCTGAACGAGCAATTCGTCTGCATCCTGTGGCGGTGGCGGGCTGGATTGGGCTGATGTTTACGGCGTTTAATCTGATGCCTGTGGGCCAGTTGGATGGTGGGCGAATGGTTCACGCGATGTTTGGGCAACGGACAGGGGCGGCGATCGGGCAAATTTCTCGCTTGTTGTTGCTGGCGCTGGCGTTTGCTCAACAGATGGCGTCTTCTCAACAGCACTTGCTGGTTTGGGCGATTTTGCTGTTGTTGCTGCCTGTGACGGATGAGCCTGCTTTGAATGATGTGACGGAGTTGAATAATGCTCGTGACGTGATTGGGCTGATCATTCTGGCGATGTTGCTGATGATTGTTTTACCCGCTCCTAAAGTTGTCCTGGCATGGTTAAATCTCTAGAAACACGATGTCGAAACGGTCTCAGCCCAGTCCAGCCTACGTTTTGTATCGCGATCTGCAATCTTTGCTGATCTATCGAGAGATTTTTGGCGATTCTGTGGGGCAGGCGTTTCTAGAAGTGCTGCAAGCGATCGCCCTCTCCGACTCGCTACACATTCTTAAAGCCTATGGCGGCTGGTTTGCAGCGTTGGCAACTCAAAATCGGGGCTGGCAAGATTATCTGCTCGATCGCCTTCTGACCGCTGACAATCCTTTCTCACGTCAGGTTCAAAAAACGGCTTTAGAAGAGTTGCCTGTTGCCTTGATTCAAGCGGTGAAACGGGACTTGCGATCGCTTCAATCCCTCTACGCTTGCAGGGCTGAGAAAATTTGCGACTGGATCACTCAGCAGGTTGATTCTTCGGAAGGGTTGATCCCCTGGGCGGATCAGTTGCCTGCAAACGCAGAAAGTCCTGCTAAAAAAGCGGCTTCGCAGTTGAGAATTCGGTTAGAAGGGCTGACAGATTGGGCCGATGCGCTGGCGGATTTAGCTGATTATTATCGCCAATTTGGAACGGGGATTTTTGCTGAATATCAGGCGTTTCGCTGGCAGGGTGGGCAGCTAGTAACGATCGCTCATCCTGATCCCGTCCAGACTGGGGATTTGTTTGGCTATGAGTCTCAGCGTGAGACACTGCTCAAAAATACAGAATTCTTGTTGTCAGGCAATTCGGCGCTGCATGTCTTGCTGTATGGCAGTCGGGGATCAGGGAAATCTTCGTTAGTCAAGTCACTGCTGCATGAATATGGCGATCGTCATCTGCGGTTGATTGAGGTTGCCAAATCTGAGTTGACAAATTTGCCGATCATCGTGGAGCAGCTTCGCGGTCTGCCTCAAAAGTTCATCATTTTTGTGGATGACCTGTCGTTTGAGGAAGATGAAGACGCTTATAAGGCGCTCAAAGTCGTTCTCGAAGGCAATCTCACCGCTCGTCCGCAGAATGTGGTGGTGTATGCCACTTCCAATCGTCGCCATCTGATTCGTGAATTTTTTGGCGATCGTCCCCGTCCCAGAGATGCTGATGAGGTTCACAATTGGGATACGGTGCAGGAAAAACTCTCTTTTAGCGATCGCTTTGGACTCACTCTAACTTTTGAGCCGCCCGACCAAACCACGTATCTCAAGGTCATCCATCATTTAGCGAGTCAAGCTGGGATCGCCCTCAGTTCAGAGGATTTAGAATTTCGGGCGTTGCAGTGGGCGACTCGTCACAATGGGCGATCGGGCAGAACGGCGCGTCAGTTTGTTGATTTTTTGCGATCCGATTTGAGCGTTTTTGGACAGGCTTAGATGTCATTCACTCATGAGAAAATTGTTCGATTTCAAGACACCGATGCGGCGGGAGTCGTCTACTTTGCTAACGTTCTAACTATCTGCCACGAGGCTTACGAAGCGTCTCTAATGGCGGTTGAAATTAACTTAAAGGAATTTTTTAGCGGCTCCAAAACGGCAGTTCCGATCGTTCACGCTGACGTAGATTTTTTTCGTCCGATGTACTGCGGCGATCACTTGTCGATTCAACTCACGCCTCGCGCAATTAGTGACAGTGAATTTGAGATCTTCTATGAAATTCGCTTAACGAATCAGGAACGATCTACCTGCAAAGCGCACACCCGCCACGTTTGCATTCATTTGGAAAGCCGATCGCGCCACCCGTTACTGTCTGACCTAAATTCCTGGCTAAAGGCTTTTGCGTGACGATCGTTCCAAAACAGGGATAACGCAATGTGCGATTTCTCTAAGTTCCCTTTTCAAGGCTACTTTGCTTCGTTGTTTGGCGCTTCTGCCCCCAACCCCCCAATTCTGGGGGACTTTGAAGCACCGCCTACAAAAACGCGGGATCGTTTGATCCAGAATTCTAAACTAAGGCCTGTAAGAGTGCCTGGAGCTTGAGTTGGACTTCGGTGAGTTCTTTTTCGGGAGTTGAGCCAGCGACGATTCCGGCACCCGCAAAGAGGCGAGCATGACAGCCATTGAGCAAGGCAGACCGAATGCCAACCGCAAATTCTCCATTGCCCTGGCGATCGACCCAGCCGATCGGAGCCGCATACAGCGATCGCTCAAACTGCTCAAAATGACGAATCTGATCACAGGCAAGCGATCGAGGTGCCCCCGCAACGGCAGGCGTAGGATGAAGCTTTGCAACCACATCTAACAAATGCACACTCGACGGAACATTTGCCTGAATTGGAGTGTGTAAATGCTGAATATTGGGAAGCTGTAAAAGTCGAGCCGACGACCTTTTTGAGTTACCCGCAAGGAGCCGCTTTGAATTATCTGCCAGAGGCTGCCGCGCCTTTAATCCCAGTTGTGACAAATGTTGAGTAATCGAATCAATCACAACTTGATGTTCGTGCAGTTCTTTAACACTTGATAACAGATCATTGGCTAATCGGACATCCTCACTAGCCGTTTTGCCACGAGGCGCAGAACCCGCCAGCGCATCCGTTTCTAATTGGCGATCGTGAATGCTCACTAATCGTTCTGGACTTGCACCGATAAATGTCTGCCCTTTGCCGCTGCTGGCTGAAAAAATATAGCAGCTTGAATAGAGTTTTCGTAAATTGTTGAGGGAGGCAATCAGATTAAAAGGAATCGGGGAAGTCACATCCAAAGCATGAGCCAAAACAACTTTGTGAAGATGTTTTTTTTGAATTAAATCAAGAACTGAAGAAACAGAATTTTTGAAATGATTAGTGTGAGAAACGTTTTGTTTTTTAAGTAAGTTTCTGTGACCGATCGCCAGATCAATCGCCTCATGTCTCACCGATCGAATCATATCAAACCGTCGCCAAACCAAGCTTGCCGCAGCGTCTGGGTCAAACTGCTGATCGATCACTAAGTTAGCAACAAGGGTTGAACGATCGCCCTGACGACAGACCTGCCAGCGAGGTAAAAAGATCGAAGCAGACGGGAAAAAATCAGTTTCAGAAATGTCGTCAAAGAATGAAAAATTACAGAAAAAATGTGCCCCAGAAAATGGAGCCTCTAATTCACCAATTTGAGTTGTTTTTGACAGCGTATCTTGAATGAATTCTTTAGCTTGAATAAATCGATTTTTCCCTTTCGTTTCTAACTGAATGGCTGCCCCGATCGCCAACACTGCTTCTTGCTGACCCTTCTCAAAATAGAAATGTCGCTGGTTAGATCGAACAATTGATTGTAAAACTGCAAGCGGATCGATTGGATCAATTTCTAAAGAAATGCTGGCAATTTGTAGCGGAGAATTTCTAAAATTAGCGGGTCGAAACGTACGGAGAAACTGAGCGAGATCTTTCTGATTTTGCAAGCGATCGAGACGGTACGGGATAACAGGCATGAGTACGCAAGTATCGAGGTTTGTTTGAAACAGACATTTTGAAATGACAAAAGCTGGAACCTAGTCCCTTAGCTGATTTTAGTAGACTTTGGGAGATGAAGGACGCGACAACTCCGATCTCTTTGGGTCAGGTCGCCGTCCCACGACCTTTAGGCGAAAGTCATCTGGCGGTACAAACGTGATGCCTCGACGAGACGGCCGCACCGGGCGATTTTCATTAGTCTCAAATTGATAATGAGCCAGAACGGTTGCCAAAATCAGCTTCATCTCAAACAGCGACAACGCCATGCCCACACAGCTTCGACTGCCGCCGCCAAATGGGAAAAATTCATAGGGTGAAAACTTTTGCGTCATAAAGCGATCGGGATTAAATTGCCCCGGTTCTACATAAGTCTCGGCTCGACGATGCGCCAGATAAATGCAAGGAACGAGAATGGTCCCCGGTTCAAACGTGTAACCTTCTAGTTCAGTCGTCTGCTTGACTTTGCGCGGTTGGGAAATGAGGGCGATCGGATACACCCGCAGCGCTTCTTTACAAACGGCAGTCAGGTAAGGCTGTTGAGAAAGGGCGGTCGGATCGAGGCTTTGATTTTGAATTTCTGGCAGCAGGCGATCGAGTGAGTTCTGATTTCGATGAATCCAATAAAACGCCCACGCCAAACCAGAGGCCGTCGTTTCGTGACCGAGCAGCAAGAGCGTCATTAACTGATCGCGCAATTCTTGAGTGTCCATCGATTCGCCCTGGTCGTCACGGGCAGACATCAACACCGAGAGAATGTCCGATCGCTGGCTGAGATTCTGTGTTCGGCGCTCTTCAATTTCGGCGTAGATCAGAGCATCAATTTGCTGTTGTTGATCTAAAAAGCTGCCCCAGGGACTCCAGCGCCCCAAATTTTGTTGAAGCGGCGGAAAGAAAAACTGAGTCGAATAAAGCGGAGACGTAATCGATTCCAACAATTTGCCCAATAGCTGTCTGAGCCGTTGATAGCGGTCACCCGGCACCATGCCAAAGACGACCTGCAAAATCACCTGAAGCGAAATCTGAGACATTTCCTCCCGCATATTCAGCGACTGTCCGGGCTGCCATTGTTGCATCTGTTCGCTGGCTAGATCGCAGATCAGTTGACCTTGACGATAAAGCTGTTCTCGATGCAAAGCAGGCATTAACAACTGGCGCGATCGCAAGTGACGCTGACCTTCCTGCATAATCAACGAGCGATCGCCCACCAACGGCCGAAACACATGAGTCACTTTGCCCAACTCCAGCGAGTCTGCCAGCGTCGTAAAAATCGCCTGAATCGCATCCGGATGACTAAAAAACACCACAGGCGGCGAATTTACGCCCAACACTCTCAAGGTAAAGGTGTCGCCATACTTCTGAGCGCAGGCTTCGAGAAAATTGATCGGTTGAGCGACGATCGATAAGGTTTGGAGCAGGGAGGGCGATCGCGATCCATCAGGCAGTTTCATCAGACTTGCTTGTGTAGACACTTCTCGCTCTAGTTTAGAAGGCAGAGCCAGCAGAAGTCATAAATGGACAGGCATAGTGTGACACATCTCACCACAGTAAATACTGAGACATCGGTATAATTTTTGTGTCCCTTCAACCTAACCTGACACCCAACTGAGATTTCGCCTCTACCCAGTCCAAATAGGAATTAAAGGTTTTTATGGCAAAGCAAGATGCTGTTTTGAGAGAAGTATCCGTCAGTCTGCCGTTTGGCATTGGCTCTGCCAGATGGGAAGCTGACCCGACCGAGCAAAATGCGGCATGGTCACTGTACGTGGAGTTGGTGACTCGGATCGCGGTGCAATCTTTAGGATCAGAGCAGGGCTTGCTGCGGGAGGCGCTCAACTCGCTGTATACCTTATTTGGTACAACGAGAGAGATACTGAAATTAGCAGGGCCGAAAGTAGGTGCATCACGGCATTCGGTGGGAGGAATCGCGATCGCGGTTTTGAACGATGGCTTGCGTCCATTTATGACCCGTTGGCACCCAGCGCTAGAGGAATGGGAAGTGCAGCGCCCCGACAACATGAGCAAAAGAGTGCATGAGCAGCATTGGTCGGAAGTCGTCCAGATGCGTCAGGAGTTAACGCGATTGCGGAATGATTTGGAGCAATATGCGATTGCATTAGCCAAGATCGCGGGCGTTGAACAGTAACCCAGGGGTGATTGAATAATGGAACAGAATCCATCCAAATTCGATGTTTTCCTATGTCACAATAGCAAGGACAAACCAGAAATAAGAGAAATTAGAGATCGCCTAAAGCAAGTTGGGCTAAATCCTTGGTTAGACGAGGAAGAGCTTCTTGCAGGTGGACGTTGGCTAGAGTTGCTACAAGAGGAGATTGTAAAAGTTCATTCAGCGGCGATCTTTTTTGGAAGTCATGGTATTGGTCGTGTTCAAAAGCAGGAAATAGAAATTCTTTCAAATGCAGCTATGGAGAGAGATTTTCCACTCATCCCAGTGTTTCTCACCAATAGCGTGATGGATAGGTCAGAACTCAGCCCTATTTTGAAACTACGGGGATGGGTGGATTTTCGTGAGCCTGATCCAATTAAAAAGCTTTTTTCGGGAATTAAAGAAAAATCAGTTAGTGTTTATCTTCAAGAGCTTGGTACAAAGAGGAAACTACTAGAGCAGCGGCTTCGAGAAGTTGAAATAGAGATTGAAAAGGTAACGCACTCGTTGAGTAGAGACATTGACCCAAGTTTAAATGCAGTTTTAGAGTGGCTGAAAGGAAGAGAGGATCTAGCAAAAAAATATGGAAATCTAGTTTTAAGAAACAATCTAGACCTGAAGAAGGAACTGAAGAAAAGAAATGAGATTGAGCCATTTTATGTAGAGATTGACAGTTGCTTAGAATTGATTTTCTATGCTCTTCTAGAAAATGATGAATCTCTTCTACATGAACCAGGAACACCAATGCTAATGGACGATGAAAACTACCAATTCTCAATTTCTGAAATACATGGTGTGTACAAGAGCGTTTTTGACACTCTGAAACGAGACATACCTAACTTTGAGACCTCTGTAAGACTCAAACTAGAATCCTATATCGATCAGTTAGTTAATAGGTTTCTAGTTGACATCTAAAAGAGCGTTTAGACTGGTGCAAGGCTAAAGTTATCTCAGTAGTTATACTAGAAATCGTAGAAGTCATATTTTTGTCACACTAATCATAAAACCCAGCACTGTAGGTCATTAGCTGATTTATAAGAATATTTAAACCTCAGTCTTCATAATCCTTGAGCTTTATCTTTAACTCAATTTTTATAAGTCGGTTGAGGTATTTTGTAACAGTTTCCTCATCTACTGTTAAACGAGCAATTTCCATGCGTAGTCGCTTTTTCTCAGCGAGAAGTTCACGTAGTGACATAACAAGTTCATGGTATCAATTACACTTCATATTTACCGAACAACTAGTGAATACCCGGACGAACCTGAATCAACCATATGAACTTCAAGCAAGAAACCTTCAAAATCAAGACTCAATAAGAAAATATGAGTTTATCCTGATTGACTTGTATTATTTTGTAAGTGATCGATTTGCTTTTCTGTTTCTCTAATCTGCTCTTTCACTTGCTGTCTTTCCACAAGCAGATTCTTGAGTTTTTCGGAAAGTTCGTTCTTTGAATTTGCCTGTGAGCTACTGTTTTCTGGCATGATCTGAATGTCATAGTACATTTTTACTATACGAGCAATTTTCCCAATCATCAGGATGTTTTTCAAGAAGAAACTGAGGTAGCATTGTGGCTGCAAGGCTTATTTGCTTAGTGCCAATCATTTTCTGGAATAGCTCAGAGAAGACTCATAACGGGTCAAATTCCGGGAATGCTTGGCACCGCCAATCAAGAAATGCAACCAGAAATTGCAGTAAGGATCTAGTATGTGTCTCGTTAAAAGCTGCTCTGTAGTAATTCACGTTCAGACATCTGGACTCATGCAAAACCTGCAAAAATTTGATGATTTTTCCCCTGATCTCAATGAAAATCAGATAATTATTCATCATGAAGCGATAGAAAATTTTGCTGGAGCCATTGGGCTGAGATTCTGATAAGTCTTACAATTGACTCGTCCCCCTGAGTAGTCGATCGCACAAGAGGTCATGGCTAAACTGGAGGCAGCGATGGCAGGACTACAGAGAATTCTGCAAGAATTGGGTGAAGCAATCCGTTTATAGGAATGGAGTTGAAATCATGCACAGCATCATACTAAAATCTCATATCGGTAGCGATGGTCTCTTAAAGGTTCATTTACCTGACATGAGAGATACAGATGTTGAGGTTGTCATTGTCTATCAAACTAGACTGTCTAAAGAGGTTAGTTCTCAGTCTTTAGAACAGTTTTATGGCTGCATCCAGGATGACTCGTTTTTTAGACATCCCCAATCCGAACAGCCTGAACGCGAAAGCCTGGAATGAGATATCTTCTCGATACCAACGTCTGCATCATTTATCTGAAAGGCAGAAACCTGAACTTAAAGCAGAGGCTGGAGGCAGTCCCGGTTCAAGAAATTACTGTATGTTCGATCGTCAAAGCAGAACTTTGTTTTGGAGCCATGAAAAGTGCTGATCCAGAACGCAATTTTGCTCTACAACAGACTTTCTTGGAACGGTTTGTCTCACTTCCATTTGATGATTTTGCCGCTATGACGTTTGGAGTCATCCGAGCACAGCTAGAAACTAGAGGAATGCCCATTGGTGCATACGATTTGCAAATTGCAGCCATCGCGCTTGCTAACAATCTAACCTTGTATCACATAACACGCGAGAGTTTAGGCGTGTAGATGGGTTGCAGATTGAGGATTGGGAAGTTAAGACGTGAGTAACCAAACCATAAGGATAGTTACCCCTCGCCTGGGTCATTAAACATCTGGCTTGGGCAAAACTCGCAAAAATTTGATGATTTGTCCGGTGATTTCGATGCAGATCAGATACTTGTCTAGCGTGAAGCGATAAAAAATTTCGCTAGAGCCAACAGGCTGAAATTCGCACAAGTCTTGTAGTTGACCCATCTGAAAAAACTCGCCAAACACAAACTGCTGAATTCGAGGAAAGGCAGAAGATTCAAGACTTTTGAGATCGATCAAGAAGGTACGATCGTAGCGGACTTCGAGCCTCGCCGGAAGCATCAAACCACCTATTGAGCTTGGCTTTATCGTGTTCATCGCGATCGGTGCGGTTAAACAGCATTCCAAGACTATGTTCAAACTGTGCTTAACTTGCCGTCAAGAAGCGATAATAGATAAGAGACTATTTTCATTGTCAGAGTATGGTTAGCCATGACTGAATTACTTGAACGTGCGATCGCCAGGCTAAAAGCTTTACCTACAAGAGAGCAAGATGCGATCGCATCAATGATTCTGGAAGAACTTGAAGACGATCTGCGCTGGGATGAAGCATTCTCCCGCTCTCCAGATACACTTGCCGAACTCGCTGCTACAGCAATGGACGAGTATCACGCAGGCAAGACTCAAGAACTCGACCCAGAGACACTGTGAATTCACGCACCACAATCCAGTTCCGTAAACTATTTGCTGATTTATCTGAGCAAGTTCAACAGCAGACACGCGCGGCATATCTCCAGTTCAAGGAAGACCCAAGCCACCCAAGCCTGCGTTTCAAGAAAGTACATCCAGATTTGCCAATTTACTCTGCTCGGATTAGTAGAAATTACCGGGCAGTTGGTCAGTTAGATGGAGACACGGTGATCTGGTTTTGGGTTGGTTCACATGCGGAGTATGACAAGTTTCTGGGGCAGGTGTAGCAACACAGGGTAATAGAAGTAACGTTTACAGTCAGCAGACAAAAGATAGAAAGCGTTGTTAAGTGGAGGATTATGATTCCAGTCGATAAAGCTCAACAGCAGTTAGAGGATTTGATCGATGCAGTGAGTCAGTCACATCAGCCGATCGTGATTGCAGGACAGCGTAGCAATGCAGTGCTGTTGTCTGAAGCTGACTGGACATCGGTGCAAGAAACACTTATCTTCTTTCAGTTCCAGGGATGCGAGAATCGATTCGGGAAGGACTGGCAACGCCGATCGAGCAGTGCAACAGTATATAAACTGGTGAAGCTGGAATCTAATACCATTTCAAAGTCCCCCAGATTGGGGGATTTAGGGGGCGAGGATCTGTATCACCAACAAGTAGATTGAATATAACTACTCTAAACATCAGGCTTGGGCAAAATTCGTAAAAACTTGATGATTTGTCCTGTGATTTCAATGCAGATCAGATAGTTGTCTAGCGTGAAGCGGTAGAAAATCTCGCTAGAGCCAACGGGTTGAAATTCTGATAAATCTTGAAGTTGACCCATCTGAAAAAACTCGCCAAACACAAACTGCTGAATGCGGGGGAAAATAGACGGTTCTAGACTTTTGAGATCGATCAAGAAGGTACGATCGTAGCGGACTTCGAGCCTCGCCGGGAGCATCAAACCACCCATTGAGCTTGGCTTTGTCGTATTCATCGCGATCGGGGTGCAGGTTGAATGAGGGGTAACAGACGCAGCGCTTCTTCACGGGTCAAGGTGTCTCCGGGATTGTGGCACTTCTTAGACGCTTGGATCGCTTTCATCACATAAAGGTCATAAAACAGCGTTTCTAGCTCGATCCAGGTGCTTGCTAGTTCTTCGTCGGAGAGGCGATCGATCAAATGATGGGCGCGACTGCGAAATAGGTTCATAACTGATTGCCAACGAAAAAACATCGAACTCAACTGAGACAAACCCAAGTCAGCACAAAGCTTTGGACTGCATTTAGAATCTGCGTTCAGAATGCCCAAGTTGCGATCAAATCTCGCCTCGCAAATTGAATTCAAACGCCAAACGCTGAAGCCTAACTCAACGTGAATTCGACAGAGTTTTTTCGCTTCGTGATTCAGCACTTTCGCCCCCCAACCCCCCAATCTGGGGGACTTCCGGATGGGATTTTTTGCTCAAAGTCCCCCAAACTTGGGGGATTTAGGGGGCTGCCCGGAGCGATCACCGCAGCGAAGGATTTCATCGAATTCACGTTAACTCAATGTCGTTTGGCTGTGTTGATCGCTACGATTCCGGTTCCCTAGTAAGATACGATTTCATTACTCCACGCCTTTCTGAATTTATGGTTGGTTATCTCGTTTCACTGATTGTCTTTACCGCTGTCTATGCCCTGTTTAGTTTGGGATTGAACCTGCATTGGGGCTTTACAGGCCTGATCAACTTCGGACATGCGGCCTTTTTGGCGATCGGAGCCTATGCGACGGTTCTTTTGAGTTTGGCAGGAGTGCCGATGATCTTCGCGGTCTTGATTGGAGGCGCACTGGCCGCCCTGTTGGGACTGCTAATCGGATTCTCAACGCTGCGACTGCGCGAAGATTATCTAGCGATCGTGACGATCGGCGTGTCAGAATTAATTCGGTTGGTGGCGCTCAATGAAGAATGGCTGACCAAAGGATCGTTTGGCGTTCAAGGTTACGACTTGCCGCTGGCGAATTTTCGGCCTACGGTGGCAACTCGAATTGGCATGATTGCGATTTTTACAGCGATCGCGGTTCTTGCCCTCTGGCGATTGTGGAAGTGGACGGCGAAACGGCTGAGAGGAGTCGATCGTTCTCAACTGCTACAAAATTCGCTGATTTTGACGGGATATTCTGGCTCTCTGTTGGCTTTGATCTATGGCGTTGGGATGACTTCTCGTGCGCTAAAGCTGGCAAATTCGCTACCGGGCGGTGTGTTGATTGCGCTGCTGATGGGATCGCTGGTAGCAGTCGGTTGGATTTATACCTGGATTGCCAAACGGTTAATTTTGCCAAAGATGCCTAATTGGAATGCGGGTGTGGTGTTGCTGTCTACGATCGCTCTCTCGATTTTTGGCGTTTGGCTTTATGGAGTCAGTGCTGTGGCGCTTTATAACTATCGAGAAAATCCGGCGAGAAATGGGCTGCTATTCCTCTCAGTCATTACGGTAGCTGTCACGTTTTGGGCTTTGGAACGGCTGGTACGATCGCCCTGGGGACGAGTTCTCAAAGCGATTCGAGAAGATGAACAGGTGGCTAAAGCGTTGGGTAAAAATGTCTTTGCCTATAAACTGCAATCGTTTATGATTGGCGGCTTTATTGCAGGTGTGGCGGGTGCCTTTCTCGCGTGGCAACTGAGTACGGTTTATCCTCGCAGTTTTGAAACACAAATTACCTTTGATACCTGGACGATTATTGTATTAGGCGGGGCTGGCAGTAATGCTGGAACGCTTTTAGGAGCAGCCATTTTTTGGGGATATACAACTTTGACGCGATCGCTTGATCAGTTCATTCCCTTGGCGGCCGATCAAGTGGGAGCATTGCGAATTATGCTAATCGGTCTATTGCTCATGTTGCTAATGATTTGGCGACCTCAAGGAATTTTGGGCAACAAAGACGAATTGACACTTGGCAAGTAATTAATCTTTGAATTGAATATGAACAGTGAAGATATAAACCATATGAATTCTCAAATGCCCGTCTTGTCGGCCACCGGATTGATGAAGAGTTTTGGTGGCGTAACGGCGGTAAATGATGCGGCGATCGCAGTGACTCCCGGCAGTATCACTGGATTAATCGGCCCCAACGGTGCAGGGAAAACCACCTTATTCAACTTGCTGTCTAACTTCATTCATCCCGATCAGGGGCGAGTCGTCTTTGATGGCGAACCGATTCAAAATTTGCAGCCGCACGAAATTGCTCAACGGGGGATGGTACGCACGTTTCAGGTTGCTCGCGTCTTGTCGCGTCTGTCAGTTTTAGAGAATATGTTATTAGCCGCCCAACATCAAACAGGCGAGAACTTTTGGAATACCTGGTTTGCAGGCAGACGAATTGCCAAAGAAGAGAAAGAAGCGTGCGATCAAGCAATGGAGATTCTCGCCTCAGTCGGTTTGGCAGAAAAGGCTCAAGACTATGCAGGCGGTCTTTCTGGCGGACAGCGCAAACTATTAGAAATTGCACGAGCCTTAATGACGCGCCCCAAACTAGTGCTGCTGGATGAACCTGCTGCTGGAGTTAATCCCACGTTGATCAATCAGATTTGTGACTACATTCACTATTGGAATCGTCAAGGACTCTCTTTTCTAATCATCGAACACAACATGGATGTGATTATGTCATTGTGCGATCGAGTTTACGTTCTAGCAGAAGGCAGCAATTTGGCCGTCGGCACACCCAGCGAAATTCAAACCAATCCTCAAGTATTAGAGGCCTATCTAGGGCAGTAAGAGAGAGCCGCACGAAAGACGATCGACGACTCCCTAACCTCTTACAGTACCTCCTACAGTTGAATAGTTTCTTTGTCGTACAAATCCTCCAGGTGAATCAGTGAGCCATTGCCCATAATGATATTGAACTTCATTAGAGAACGTTGAACTTGATATCTAGACAACACTTGAATCACTTGATATTCAGTGGTTCGATCGCGGGTGCCATCCCATTTGAGCAGGGCCAGTTTTGTAGACGCAATCTGACTCAGTTGTGACACAAATTCGTCAATAGAATCGATCACATCCGAAAGAACGCCAGAGGACATAAAAATCAAACGCTCCTGCAAATCCAACGTCACCATGACTTGATATCGTCTGACTGATGAGCATCGCAACTCAAAGCCAAACGAAACCGAGTCAGGAAGGGGATTCCTAACAGCCATATTGTTTGTCTCCTCCAATAATGCAAAGAGGATGGGAACGCTGATTGTTCAAACGTCCCCCGATTATGTGAGTAGTATGCGGGATCTTGATTCCAGCGTTTCAAGATCCCATCACAAAGCTGACGGTGTACAATCATATACGCCTCTGAAGTTACTCTACTTAACTTTAGATGGAAGTCCTCGGAGGTCTGATCTGCGAAATCAAATTTCCGGGGCGCTTTACCCATCTGCGGAGTATTTTACACAAATTTCTGGTTTTTTGGAATCCTGAATTTTAATTGAGGAACGATTCGTTTCGTCTAAAGCAAAGTATTGGAGTTTTGGGGGAGCGATCGACGGGCGATCGTCAGGTTAAGATCAAATCACTCCTCATCTTCTAACCCGGTACCATGAACCTCACGCCAGATGGAAAGCTGAGCATTCCCTCTGAGAATCCGCGAACAATTTGGGATTTCACCCGAAACTGAACTCGAATTAGCAATCGAAAATAACCGACTTTACATCAAGAAAAAACAGCCCGACGAGCCTATCTCAGATTGGATTAACACCATGCGCGGCACACTCGATCGCTTGACCACCGACCAAATCATGACCCTTACCCGCGAAGACGAAGCTCCATGACCGTCCTTGTTGATAGCAACATTATTCTCGACATCCTCACCAACGATCCAAATTGGTTTAGCTGGTCATTCCATCAACTTACGACCTACGCCCGTCAAGATCAACTCGCGATCAATCCCATCATCTACGTTGAATTAATGAGCTTTTTAAGATGACAGAGCAGAACAACTCTCTAGTACCTGGGACAAAATTGATGGTAGTTGTCAAATCAACTACTAAAGACGAAAAACTATGCTCCTTTCTCTATAAAGACCTAGAGATTCTAGAGGCGGACGGTAACCCTTTTGTAGAGTTAGTTCTAAAGGATTATTTACAACTGAAACGCAACACAGGGAATTTGCGGGACTGTACTTGCTCTATCCCCGCTCTTCAAAAAGATGCTAAAAGCATCAACCATGCTGCAACTTTAATCTCAGAATCTTTTGAGACACACCGTAAAAGTCACACTATGGATGTGTTTAGAGAAGCTTACTTTCAAGACAGTGATAATGTTTGGAAATCTTTAGATAAGTGGAGAGAAAAGGTAAATCCTCTTTTTAGCGAAAGTAAAAACATTAGGGACGTAACAACTAGGCTGAATAAAAAAGCCGATAGCCCTAGCGATTTCAACCAAATTTTAGAACTTATCAACGTTTCAAAAGAGATGGCTCAAGCGGTAGTAAATTTGCAAGAAGAAAGCGATAGTGATAGGGATGCTAAAGTTCAGAAGATATTAAACGCTTTAGTTGGAGTGGATAAGCTCAAACAGATCTTTAAAGTTTGGAAAACTAACCAAAACAACTCCAGTGAATTATTCTGGCAAAAGCTGCTATCAGAAAATTCTTGTGTTCTTTCACAAATTTTCTCTACTCCAGTGACTATACTTTCTTCAGAGGCATATGTTGGTGGTAGGGAAATGGAAAGAACTGGTAGCAAAATTATAGATTTTCTTATGGTCAATAACCTAACTAGAAATACTTCGCTAATAGAAATTAAGACTCCAACCAGTCGTCTTCTCGGAAAGGAATATAGGAAGGGAGTTTATAATCCTTCTAGCGATCTGGTGGGTGCTGTAACTCAAGTATCTACAAGTAGAGATTCTTGGATTAAAGACCACGCTAGACTGGTTAGCCTATCAGACAGCGATTTTGAAGCCTTCAATCCTCTCTGTATTGTTATTTCAGGTCATGCAGGTAATGAACTGTTAGATAAGTATAAGAGGAGATCTTTTGAACTTTATAGAGCCGACCATAGAAATGTCCAGATTGTTACATATGATGAGGTTTTTGAAAAGATAAAAACTTTGGTCGAAATTCTAGAGGGCAAGAATTAATTCAACATTCATTTGTCTAATGCATTTGCATCAGTCTAGTGGTGATTGCTGCGCTCTAATAATTCCGGCATTGAGAGCCTTAAACACTTTGAGTGAGATAGCCTCAACCCGTAAACCTGGATTAGTCATTCTATACTTCTGACTCATCGCTCATCCTTCGCTAAAATTTAGGAAGCCAAACGGGGAAATCGCCATGCTAGAGTACAATCCCTTACACTGCTATCCGTCTTCCGAAGAACTGCCCGACTCAGACGATACCCCCGTGGATAACGAGCTTCAAGATCTGATTCCGACCCTGCTAAAACTGATTCTCGGCTACCTCTGGAAAGACCGGATGGATTGGTTTTTTGGCGTTGATATGGGAATTTACTACGATCCTGAATTGCCAGCCGTAGTGCCCGATGGCTTTCTGAGTTTGGGAGTCGATCGCATCATTGATGAAGACCTACGCCTCAGCTACGTTTTCTGGGAAGAACGAGTCGTTCCCATCTTCGCTCTAGAAGTCGTTTCTCAAAAATATCGCGGCGAATACAGCAAGAAAAAAGAACTCTATCGACAGTTAGGCATTCAGTATTACGCGATTTATTCAATCTACCGCCGCCGCAAGGCCAGATTGGAAGTTTATCGCTTGGTGGACGATGCTTATGTACTGCTATCAGGAAATCCCATTTGGCTGCCAGAAATTGGGTTGGGGTTGGGCACTGATCGCGGACTGCATCAAGGGGTCACACGAGAATGGCTCTATTGGTACGACGAACGAGGCGATCGCTATCCCACCCCAGACGAACGAGCAGAACAAGCAGAACAACGGGCAGAACAGGCAGAACAATTGTTTCAAGATTTGGTTGAGCGATTGAGAGCGCAAGGGATTAATCCTGAACAGCTTTGAGACGTTACTCGACAGGACGCACGATCGCAGGCGTTTTGGTCGGTTTGGACTGAAAAACTGCCTTGAGTGCCTCATCTAGCGTGGCTGCCATTGCAATCCGATTCTCATAAGCGACAATTACCCGAACGAGTGTAGGCAGACTGTTTTGTTCGGCTTCGAGATAGAGCGGCTCGACGTAGAGAAGAGACTGCTCGATCGGAATCACCAACAAATTGCCCTGAATGGCTCGTGATCCGGCTCGATTCCATAACGAAATCTGTTGGGAAATTACGGGATCTTGGTTAATTCTGGCTTCAATTTGCTCAGTTCCAAAGACTAATTCTTGTTTGGGAAACGTGTAGAGGAGAAGCTTTCCATAGTTTTGACCGTCCGATCGCGCCGCTAACCAGGCAATTAGATTGGTTCTTTGGTTGGGCGTGTAGGGCAATAACAGAATAAATTCTTCACGGTTGACCGTCGTTGGAAGATTGGTAATTAAATAATAGGGTTCAACAGGCTGCGCTTTATTCCCATAAATTTCATTAGGCACTTGCCACTGGTCTTCTCGGTTATAGAAAACTTGTGGATCAGTCATGTGATAGGTGATCAAACGATCGGACTGACCATTAAACAAGTCTGCTGGATAGCGCAAATGGTTTCGCAACGCAGCGGGCATGGCATCCAACGGTTTGAATAAATTGGGGAAAATCGCTGCCCAAGTCTGGATCATCGGGTCTTGAGGATCTGCAATATAGAAATTCACCGACCCATTGTAGGCATCAATGACAACTTTGACTGAATTGCGAATGTAATTAAATCCCAATTGACCAGGATCAGAATAAGGATAGCGATCGCTCGTTGTATAGGCATCTACAATCCAATATAAATAGTTTTGGGTGGGGCTTCGTGTCGGATTTCCCGCATCGGCTACAACAAGATAAGGATCTTGATCAAATTTTAGAAAGGGAGCGATCGAGCGAATTCGCTGATTGATATTGCGGCGAAACAGAAGCTTTGTGTCGGGAGTAAAGTCGCGAGTAAACAGCATTTGCCAATCATTGAGGACTTTAGAAAAAGCCAGTTTTCGCCAGAACGATCGGATCGAAACGCCGCCCTGTCCGTCATAAACGGTGTAAGCGTTCTCGTTGCCGCTGGGGTAGTCAAACTCGCGCACCCTTGTCGAAGTCATGACGTAGGTGTTAGCAATTTCACCGTAATAAAGGCGAGGATTGGCGATCGGAATACTCTCTCGAATACGATCGTTGGCCAACCCCAAAGCACTTCCACCTCGATTGGCATCCGCCCCAATATCTCGCACTAAATAATCGGGTAATCCACCAGGCGCAACTTTATTCACCGGACTAACTGTAAAGCCATATCCATGTGTATAAACTAAGTGTTCATTAACCCATGTTTTCGCTTCAGCAGGAACGTTGTTATAGTCGAGTTCTCTCGCCGCGATCAGAACTTGTTGGTTTGCAGAAGAGTTTGGGCCAGTGGGTAGACTGTAGCGATCGATGTCGGCATCAAAAAATCGATAATAAGGGCGAATTTGCTGAAGTTGACGGTTGGTTTCTAAAAGAGGGCGCGTATCCCAAAGCCGAATGTTTTGAACAGTTAAACTATTTCTTTGCAGGTCAGCAAAGGTGAGATTGTTCTGCGGATCGAAGGTTTGTGCGTCGATCGCGGTGAGATTAAAAGCTTCCCTCGTTTTAGCAATGCTGCGTTCAATATAGGGGCGTTCTCGCGCTAATTCATTAGGCTGTACGGCCAGTCTTTGAACGGCGATCGGGAGCAAAAAACCAACCACTACGACCGCCAGTAAGTAACCAGAAAAAAGCGTGGTGTCTTGTATTCTATGTTTTGAGCGAGTTTGGTAGAAAAGATACAAAGAAATTACCAGTGCGCCAATACTTAAAACGGTGTTTGCGGGCAATTGCACTATTGTATCTGTGTAGCTTGCACCATAGGCAACGCTGCGAGTTGAATAGAGTAATTCATATCGACTGATCCAGTGAGTCAGGGCGATCGCCATCATCCAACATCCGCCCAATCCTGCAAGGTGTCGCTGTTGCGGTACAGAAAGTTTGTGAACTCGACCTTCACTCAAGCTGTTATCGGCAAGTAAGTAGCTTAGATAAACCGAGACGAATCCATAAGTAAATACTCCAATAAACCAGAATTCAAACAGTTCGATAACTGGCAAAAAGAATATATAAAAACGGATGTTTAAATTAAAAAGTGGATCAGTTTGATTAAACGTCGTCGCATGAAACAACTGTAAAAAGTTACCCCAATAATGAGAAAGCGTAAATCCAAGAGACAAACTGAGAACAACCGCTCCAACTTTCAACAAAAACTTTGGATAGATTAGAAGTGCGATCGCTCCACCCAACAGCAACAACAATTCGACAGAAGCCAGCCAGCCATCCCAAATCGAGCTAATTAATTGGGTTAAAGTTTGAGCGATCGCCCCCAACCGAAACTGCGTCGGCAACGCTGGCGTAATACTGGGAACCGTCCAATCAATCTGCCAATTTGTGATGGCTCGACCGTAGTGCAGCAGCAGCAATCCCAGCAAAAAACTCATGCCAAATGTGAGCAAAAGCAGCCAGGGGAGAGCGTTGGGAGGGGGTGAGGAGTGAGGAGTGAGGAGTGAGGAGTGGGACTTGAATCGTTGGGCTAAAGAGAGGTTGATGAGCAGGAATGCGATCGAAGCAACGGTGACGATCGTCCAGATGGCTGCTTGAGTACCGAGCCTGAGCCAGAAAACCGATCGATAATTGACTTCCTGAAACCAAAGACTCTCCACGACAAAATGGGCCAGCCAATCAAAGCCAAACCACAGTCCCAATAAGATGACGATCAGTTGAGAAGCTTGATTCCAGAGGCGCATAAATTTAGGTTAGCCTGAGCGCTCCATGAGAAATACCACCATTCTCAAACAAATAGACCACATACAGACTAGAATTTTGGGCATTGCTGAATCGTGGGATGAATTGCCCCAAAGCGGAGAGAAACCCAATGTTCAAAGTCTCCCAAAATTGGGGGATTTAGGGGGCGAAAAGATGGACACTTCCCACGCATTCATCCCTCCAATCAGCAACGCCGAATTTTGCTTCTACCTGCACAGGGCCTACTTGATTAGATTTTCGGGATGTCTAAACTCTCGCTTGACTCGACGGCTTCTCTAAATTAAACAGCAGTTCTAATGTCTGCATCGCTTGACGACGAGCCTCAATATCTTGCTGGGCGCGAAGCTGCACCATCGGATCGTGCAAAATTTTGTTGACAATGCCGCGAGTCAGCGCTTCGATCACTTCTTTGTGACGATCGCCAAACTCCGTCCCCAATCTCGAAAACGCCTTCTCCAACTCTTGAGCGCGAATTGCCTCCACTTTGTCTCGCAAACTGCTGATCGTAGAAACTGTTTCCAGCGATCGCCACCACACATCAAAACTGTCTACTTCTTCATCCAGCAGCGCTTCCGCTTCCATTGCCATCTGTCGCCGACTTTCCTGATTTTGCGCCACCACCGCCTTCAGATCGTCCACATTGAACGCTTGAACGTGATCCAACTCATTCACATTGGCATCCACATTTCGCGGAACAGCAATGTCAAACACCATCAACGGCTGATTGGGTTCCAAAATCGTCTCTAGCTTGGAGCGATCGAGAATCGGCTCGGTCGAAGATGTACTCGTGAATACAAGGTCAGAATGCGCGATCGTCGGCATCATTTCCGCCAAGGTCAACAGATTTAAAGTTGCATCGGGAAACAGTTTGGCGAGTTCTTGAGAGCGCTCCAGCGATCGATTCAAAATCGTAATATTCGTCGCCCCTTTAGACAAAAGATGCTGCACCAAGAGACGAGACATTTTGCCAGCGCCAACGATCGCCACCCGGCAAGCCGCCAGATTTTGCGCTTTGATCTGAGCCAACTCCACCGCCGCCGAACTGATCGAAACCGCCCCCGTCCCAATACTGGTTTCTGTACGAACGCGCTTCCCAGCCGTAATTCCCTGCTTAAAGAGTTGATTGAGAATCCGCCCAACGCCGTTATGTTGTTGACCGAGTTTGTGACAATGCTTCACCTGAGCCAAAATCTGCCCTTCGCCCAGCACCAGACTATCTAACCCAGACGATACCCGCATCAGGTGCATCACTGCATCTTGGTGCAGCAGCGTGAAGAGATACTGACGTAGGTAGGGCGCAGGTAGCTTGCTGTGTTCTGAAAGAAATTGAATAACTTCGCGAATGCCCTGATCCGTCTCGTCCGTGACAATGTAAATTTCTAGACGATTACAAGTGCTGAGAACGGCGACTTCTTGAAGGTGAGGATAATTACATAACTGAGCGATCGCCTTATCATACACAGGCTCCGGAATACTCAGCTTTTCGCGAACTTCAACCGGGGCAGTTTTGTGACTTAACCCCACAACGGCAATGTTCATCTTAAATCACTCTATTATTTTAAACCGCCACGATGTAAGAGTTTGAGCTTTTAGTTGAGCCTGCCTTCCACCAAAAGCGCTTCCAACAGGCTCAAACCTCATAGCTTCTTGAACTTAACGCACTTGAATGGTCTTGGGTTGGTTAAACATGTGAATCGTATCCACAAATCGCGCCGTCTTAGACTGGTTTGAGATGACCAGAGACTGGGTTCTCGCGCCACCCTTAAAGAAGCGCACCCCTTCCATCAAGTTACCGGGCGTGATGCCACAGCCTGCAAACAACACGGTGTCGCCCGATGCCAGCTCTTCAGCGCTGTACACTCTGTCAGCGTCGGTGATGTTCATGCTTTTGAGGCGATCGAGGTTTGCTTCTCGGCTTTCCCCAATCAGTCCCGTTTTGACGACGGCCGGATCGTAGATCAGTTGTCCTTGAAAGTGACCGCCCAAAGCCCGCATCGCTGCCGCCGAAATCACGCCTTCAGGAGCGGCCCCGATGCCCATCAGTCCGTGAATGTTTGTTCCCGCAAAGCCGCAGGAAATCGCAGCGCCCACGTCACCATCACTGATTAATTGAACTCTGGCACCTGCTTCCCGAATTTCAGCAATCAGGTCATTGTGGCGTTCGCGCTTCATGACCACGATCACGAGTTCTTCGATCGACCGATCCAAACACTCAGACAAAATCTTTAGATTCTCGGTCGCAGACTTATTGATGTCTACTTTGCCTTTTGCAGCCGGAGGAGCCGCCAGCTTCTTCATGTAAAAGTCGGGAGCCGCAAACAACCCACCTTTCTCAGAAATGGCCATGACCGCCATCGAACCGGGCTGACCATAGGCGCAAAGATTGGTTCCTTCGCAAGGGTCAACCGCAATATCGATCTCGACCAGTTCATCCGGGTTGCAGAAATTTTTGGCATCTTCCTGGGTACAAACGCCGACTTCTTCGCCAATGTAAAGCATGGGTGCGTCGTCGCGTTCCCCTTCTCCAATGACAATGCGACCGCGCATGTAGATCTTATTCATCCGCTCCCGCATGGCTTCGACCGCCACATGGTCAGCCATATTTTTGTCACCCTTGCCCATCCAGCGCGCGGAGGCGACCGCAGCCTGCTCAACCACTTCAATAATCTCTAAACCCAGCGTGTTTTCCACGAAGTAAGTCCTCCAACTGCTGATTTTGCGCCCTTTCGTTTAGCGCTCTCAGTTTTTAAGTCTACCAAAAGGGGGTGATGCCTTCTTGGATGTCTCTGTGTTAAGTTTTGCGTCTTGATCAGAAGCGTCGAGTCAAGAAAAAAATGCCTATTTGGTGATGAAGCGATGAGTTGAGCGCCGATCGTCACCCTACTTCATCGTTTTTCAGTCATTCAAGTGAGGAAATTGCGCTAATCGCTCAATTACCATTTCTAAAGGAGGAATTTACAATACGAAAATATCAGGATGGTGTGCGGTCATTGACGACTTTTGATTTTTTGGGCATTTTCGGCACATTGGCTGATTTTTTTCATCCGTAATGGCTTGCCTTTCACCCTGCATCCAGGAGATTCTTTCTCAAAAGAATTACTATCAAAGATAGGTATGCTTCCGAAGTCAAAGGAATTACAATCAAGATAAAGTCGCTTCAAAAAACTTTACGGTGTTATCGCCTTGAACCTCTCCGTCAACACTCAACCCCTGTTAAACCATCCATTTTCCTTCGATCCGATCGATGAAGCTCTGGCTGACCTCAAAGCGGGCAAATCGATCGTCGTCGTCGATGACGAAAATCGGGAAAACGAAGGTGATGTCATCTGTGCCGCCCAGTTTGCCACCCCCGACATGATTAATTTCATGGCCGTCTACGCAAGGGGCTTGATTTGTCTGGCAATGACGGGCAACCGATTGGATGAATTAGATGTGCCTCTGATGGTGCGTGAGAATACTGACAGTAATCAAACTGCCTTCACGGTGAGTATTGATGCCTCTCCACGGGTGGGGGTGACGACGGGCATCTCGGCAGACGATCGCTCTCGAACGATTCAAGTGGCCCTCAGCCCAGACACTCGACCCAGCGATTTGCGCCGTCCAGGTCACATTTTTCCGATTCGAGCGAGAGAAGGCGGCGTTTTAAAGCGGGCCGGCCACACCGAAGCGGCGGTTGATCTAGCTCGATTGGCAGGTTTGTACCCGGCGGGTGTGATCTGCGAAATTCAAAATGCGGATGGCTCAATGGCGCGCCTGCCAGAACTGATCGAATACTCCAAGCTCCACGGCCTCAAGATTATTAGCATTGCCGATTTGATCAGCTATCGGCTACGGCACGAGCGCTTTGTCTGCCGAGAAACGATCGCCGACTTGCCCTCCCAGTTCGGTCGCTTTCAGATTTACGCTTATCGCAATCTGTTAGACAACTCTGAGCATGTCGCGATCGTCAAAGGCAATCCTTCTCAATTCAAAGATCAGCCTGTGATGGTGCGCGTTCATTCAGAATGTTTGACGGGAGATGCGCTGGGTTCTCTGCGCTGTGATTGCCGAATGCAGCTTCAGGCCGCGATGAAGATGATCGAGAATGCGGGGGCTGGGGTCATCGTCTACCTGCGTCAAGAAGGGCGAGGCATTGGTCTGGTCAACAAGTTAAAAGCCTACTCGCTGCAAGATTTGGGGCTAGATACGGTCGAAGCCAATGAGCGGTTGGGCTTTCCGGCTGACCTGCGGGACTATGGCGTAGGCGCACAAATTCTCAATGACCTGGGTGTGAAGAAAATTCGCCTGATTACCAACAACCCTCGCAAAATTGCTGGACTCAAAGGTTATGGCTTAGAAATGGTCGATCGCGTTCCTCTGCTAATCGAGGCGACGTCCTACAACTCCAACTATCTGACCACCAAAGCCGAAAAGATGGGTCACTTGTTTTTGCGAACCTATCTGGTGACGATCGCGATCCACCTTCACGACGAGGTGGAAACCGTCACAGAGCGCTATGAACGTCTAGAGAAACTCAGATTTTTGGCGAAGGCCCACGATCTGATGCTGCAAGAAGAAGCTCGACCTGTCGCCTCTGCTCTCTTTGGGCAGGCTCCGCTGATTGTCAATCTGGGCTTTGAGCAGGCGTTGGTTAGTGATGCAGATTGGTACAAGGCTCCCGGACATCCCTATATTGGGTCGATCGCACAGATTCTAGATACTCTGATGCAATGGTCGTTTGTTGAGCAGCTAGAATTCATGATCTCTCCAGGCTCCGATCCGTTGACTGGCTTACAGGTACAACTCGATCGACGCACCTTTGAGATCGGACAGCAGCCCTCATCGATCTGCACTGCCTTAGAAACGCAAACGATTTACAGCTTCCGCAAACAGGAGTTTGAGGAGTAGTTCAAATGTTTAACGCTTAGGGTTGAAAACTTGTTCAAAAAGCTTTGTCTCTACAAGTCCTTCTCAATTGTTTTAACTGAGAACTGCTGAATCTGAATCGTTAAGATTGAAAGTCTGGAAGATCTCCAGAATAGCGGCAGAAGCGTCAAACACCAGAGCGAAAAACTTCATCGAATTCACGTCATCGTTAGCCTTCGATCGCTTCCAATACCGGAGTCTCTAAAGTCGGTGAGGGTGTGATTGCGGGTTCGTCTTGATAAACTGCCAGGTCAAACCAGAAGGTTGTCCCGACTCCGACTTCGCTAGTTAGGCAGACTCGACTGCGGTGCCGCTCAATGATATTGCGAACGATCGACAGTCCCAGTCCAGTGCCTTCCAGGGTGTGAACTCGATTTTCAACGCGGAAAAATCGCTCAAAAATGGCATCCTGGTCTTCCTGGTCGATGCCAATTCCTGTATCGACAATCTCAATTCGGACTCGTCTCGAAGGAGGAGTTACCTCAAGACCAGACGTTGACTCCTCAAGCGCTTCCGCAGGCAACAGATGGGCCCGCATCGTGACCTTGCCCCCGGCTTCTGTAAACTTGAGCGCATTGCCGACTAAATTGGCAAACACTTGCAGCAGGAGATCATAGTGACCCAGAACAGGCGGCAGATCGGGATCAATATCTTGCAGTAGCTCGATCCCCTTGTCTCTGGCATTGAGTTGGTAGGTGCGAAGAATTTGCTCGATCGGTTGTGCTAGATCCACCGCCTCAAAGTGATAGACCTTGCAAGATTCGAGGCGAGACAGATCCAGGACATCGTTAACCAAGCGGGTGAGGCGATCGGTTTCTCGGTTAGCAGTTTCCAAAAATTCTTGTCGTTCAGCGTCGCTCAGATCTTCCCCATATTCGTAGAGGGTTTCGATAAAGGACTTGATGTTAAAGAGCGGCGTTCTCAACTCGTGGGAGACATTGCTGATGAACTGGCTCTTGGCTTCGTTTAACTCCGCTTCGCGCGTGATGTCTTGTACCGTGACGGCAATGCCTTTGATGTTTTCTTTGTAGAGATCGAGAACCCGATTGAGCAAAATGCGAATGGTGCGATTGGTCGGCTCAGTAAACGTGATGCGAAATTCAGCTTCCTCTTTGAGTTCTCCTCTAGCCATCTGATAAAGCGGTCGCGTCAACTCAACCTGAACGGCAACCGGGAAAGAGTAAAGCGCATTGGTGCCTTCGATGACTTTTCCTTCCCAACCAAAAATGCGACGAGCCGTAGGGTTAACCAGCACGATTTGCAGATTGGTATCTAACAAAACGGCTCCATCCGCGATCGTCGAAACCAGCGTTTCTAGTTTTGCCTTTTCTGCGGTCAATTCTTCAATATTTTGTTCTTCGTAGCGCTCTAGCCGTTCTGCCATTTCGTTGAAGCTGGCGATCAGTTCGCTCAACTCAACCCCGCCCCCTACGGGGAGATCGACGCGCTGCTTAAAGTTACCTTTGGCGATATTCTTCACGCCCACCACAAGTTCTTTAATCGGCTTCGTAATCTGTAGGGCATTAAACACCGCGCCCAAAATCACCATTACCCAGATCGAGACAAAAACCGCGATCGTCACATCGCGAGTCAGGTGAGAAGAAGCCACGGCGGTCGGATTGGGATTGGTACCGATCGCCAGCGCCCCCAGATATTTCCCTTCATAAACCAGCGGCACGAAAACATCCGTCACTTCTCCATCAGGTGTGATGTGCTGCCGAACCAGGGGCAAGTCGGAATGATTGGCAAAATCGTCCGGGAGTTGAATGCGTCGCCGGATTGTCAGAGAATTTTGAACTTCTGAATCAGAGAAGGGAATGCCAAAAAAGATATTGCCGTCAGCATCGGCATAGATCATGTAGCGGACGCTAGAAGTGCTGCTGTAAAAGCGATGAGAAAACCGCGCCAGTTCTGTCCGATTGTCTTCTCCGACTAAAGGAGCCACGTTTGCCGCCAGCAATAGACCCAAATCGCTGCCAAATCGAGTATCACTGAGGCGAGCATCCTGCTGAATCGTATTGACTGCCCAAAAGGTCAGACCGCTCATGATCAGAGAAACCACCAGGGTCGCGGCAGCCATGAGCTTAGTCTGGAGGGTAAATTCTGACCACCAGCGAATGAGAACGTCTTGAATGGATTTGAGGATAGACAAGGTGAATGACGGCTGGAGGGCTGTTCTGACAGAGCTTATCTTAATATTAGGCTAATTTGGAGTCGAGCCGACGGTACGAACGCGATCGCCGATATCCCTTCGATAGTACATGCCTTCAAATTGAATGCGACTGATCGCGGCGTAGGACTGGTCGATCGCTTGTCCAAAGTCTGCACCGACTGCGGTTACTCCCAGCACACGCCCACCATCCGTCACCAGCACATCCTGCTTGCGCTGCGTCCCCGCTTGAAACACTTGGGCACCTGTGGCTTCGGCCTGCTCTATGCCTCTGATCTCAACGCCTTTGGTAAAGCTTTCGGGATACCCTTCTGAAGCAACTACCACACAGGCGGCGGCTCCTGGCTTCCATTCAATCTCTGGCAAGGTCTCTAGTTGGCGTTGGGTGCAGGCTAACAGAATTTTTTCGATCGGCGTTTCGAGCAGGGGCAAGATAGCCTGAATTTCTGGATCGCCAAATCGACAGTTAAACTCAATGACTTTTGGGTCACCTGCGGGTGTAATCATCAGTCCCGCGTACAAAACGCCGCGATAGTCGATTTCTCGGTCTCGAAGGGCCGCGATCGTCGGTTCTAAAATCTCGGTCTGAATGCGGGACATCAAAGCAGGGGTCGCGATCGGAGCAGGCGCATAGGCACCCATTCCTCCAGTATTTGCCCCAGTGTCACCCTCTCCGATCCGTTTGTGGTCTTGGGCAGGCAGCAAAGGGCGAATCGTCAAGCCGTCTGTGACCGCCAAAATAGAAACTTCTTGCCCCGTCAGACATTCCTCGATCACCACCCGCTGACCCGCCTCGCCAAACTGCCCCTCAAAACAAGCCTCGATCGCAGCGACCGCGACATCAATGGTGGAAGCTACGGTGACTCCCTTCCCAGCCGCAAGCCCATCTGCTTTAATGACGATCGGTGCACCTTGCGATCGAGCGTAGGCTTTGGCAGACTCGGCATCGTTGAACACCTCAGCTGTAGCCGTCGGAATCCCAGCTTGACGCATCAAACCTTTGGCCCAGGCTTTACTCGACTCGATTTGTGCGCCTTCGCGAGTAGGGCCAAACACCGTCAAATGCTGCTGCTTGAGATAGTCGGTGATGCCTAGCGCTAGTGGCAGTTCGGGGCCGACAATAATCAGAGCTATGTTGTTGACCAGCGCAAATCGAGCAATTCCTTCAAAGTCATCTATCGATAAAGGTAAATTGCTACAGCGATCGAGGTGAGCAGTTCCTCCGTTACCCGGCACGCAGACCACCTGTTGCATCTGCGGCGACTGTAGTAGTTTCCACGCCAGGGCATGTTCACGTCCCCCATTGCCAACAATCAAAACCCTCACATTGCCCTCACTCAATCTCACAAGTGTTGTTAATGGTGTAGCGATGGATGAGATTAACCCACGCGACACACAGCGGTCAAGCGATATTACTCAAACCGTCTTCAAAATTTTGTCTATCTAAAATACTAAGCTTAACGGTAAACTCTCCAATACGGACGAATGGCATCTCATTATGTCATGGGAGTGTTGAGGTTTGAGTTATCAGTTGAATAAAGCTCAGGTTCGACTTATTTTGTGGCAGTAGCTTTTATCATTCAGGTGAATTTCGGTTTATTTTCCTCTAACTTTTATTGTGGTCAAAAACTCACTTAATCTTCCTACTTTCGGTATCAATAGACCCTTAACTTGCGGCCTTACTCAGCGCTCACTTCTGCTTAGATAGAAGTTATTAATCCAAGGATTGACTGGCTCAGTCGGCTAACTACTCAGTAATTCTTGAAAATTTAATTTTTGAAACTTTCGAGAGCCGTTTCACTTCTGCTAACCAAAGGGTTGATGAAAAATCTGCCGTTTAATTTGCTGTTTTTTGCCGCTTAAACATTTACACCAAGGTCGATCGTGCCTATGACAGTCAAGTTTTCTGACTTCTTAATCTGGGTCAGTGCAGGAATCGTAGTTTCGAGCCTAAATTTTGGCGTTTCTGCCCAGTCGGCCGAGGCTCCCCAACCAAAGCCTTCACCCACCACACAGCCGACCGCCAAGCCTCCCCAAAAAGATGAATTCCCGCCCAGTCCGCTGGAGCTAACTACGCCTGATCCCTTACTGCCAGGTGGTTTAAAGACTCCCTTGAGTGCCGTCGATCGCTCCCGTCTGACGATCGCGCTGGATGCCCTCAATCAAGAAGCCCTGGTCAAATTAGCGGCTCAACAGCCTCTCGAAGCCTTTGGGTTGTGGAATCGAGAACTGCGGCTGCGTCGTGCATTGGGGTTTGTAGAAGAAGTGAAGGCGCTGGGTCGAGTCGGCGATCTAGCCTGGAAACAAAATCAACCTAACCAGGTGCGGGTGATCACACTTCGACTGCAATCGATTCAAACTCAGGTGCAGACCGGGAAGCTGGATAAGATCCCTCCGCAACCCGCCTTCGATCGCACTCAACTCTTCTCTGGATTAGGACTCGCCTATCAGCAAGTACGATCGCCCGGACTCGCCCTCAGCGCCTATGACACATTGTTGACCGAAGCTCGGCAGCGCAAAGATGTCACCCAGGAAATCAGCTTGTTGAATACGATCGGACAGCTTCATTTAAGTTGGTTTGACTATCCCAAAGCGATCGCCACCTACACTGACCTGCTGAATGGCTCAAAGGCAAGGCGCGATCGGGCGAATGAAATTGTGAGCATCAGTCAACTGGCCTTTGCCCACGAGCAAGCCAAACAGCCCGCCCAAGCTGTGCCCTATCAGCAGCAATTGGTGCAGCTTTTTGAGCAAACTCAGCAACAGCCGCTAATTCCTCCGCTCAAGATTAAAATTGCCGACAACTACGCCGCCAGCGGACAAACTGCGTTAGCAGAGCAGACTTATCAAGAAGCGTTCACCCTGGCACAACCCCTGCTTCAGTTAGCCTACACCAAGGATGCCTTGCAAAAATTGGGAGCGCTTTACCGCAAGAACGATCGCCCAGACGCGGCCCTGAGAGTTTACGAATACCTGATCGGTTTTGGGCAGCAAACCTCTGACCTCTACAGCACAATGGATGCTTACGACAAAATTGGGCAAATCCAACTTGCTCGAAAGTCTTATGCAGAAGCCGCCACCGCTTTTAATCAAGGGCTAGAACTGGCAAAGAAGCTTAACTATCGGATGGATTACTTCACCACCCAGATTCAAGTCGCACAAAAAGGAGAGTAATTCGCTAATTTGGGTGAGTTGGAACCATCTAAGCCATGCTGTTTTCGATCGCCCAGCGCGCCAATTCTGTCCGGTTGTGCAGTCCGGTTTTGCCGAGCATGTTGCTAACGTGGCTTTCGATCGTGCGCTGGCTGACGTTGAGTTCTTCGGCGATCTCTCGGTTGGCCATGCCTCTCGCCACAAATTGCACCACTCGCAGTTCTGTGGGAGTTAGCTCGACATCAAACGGGACTTGAATTTTGGGCGTATTGTCTCCACCCTTCGCGTCTTTGTGTTGAATCAGGCGAGACGCTTGCTTGAGAGAAGACTCAACTTGGGCGACGAGTTCTTCTGGCTCAAAGGGTTTGACCATGTAGACATCTGCGCCGATGTTTAGGCCTTTGACGCGATCCTGGCTCTGCCCTTTGGCGGATAGAAATAAGACTGGAATCCAACTGGTTTTGGGATCTGAGCGGATGGCGCTGACGAGCGAATAGCCGTCCATCTCTGGCATCATCACGTCACAGATAATCATGTCTGGAACGTCTTGCTCTAGAACTTCTAAAGCTTCGCGACCGTTTTCTGCGGTGATGACCTCATACCCGCGAAACTCAAGATAGTCTTTGACTAGCAAAATCAAGTTAGGGTCATCGTCAATCAGCAGCAGCCGTCTATGATTCCCCGCGCTGGTTTCCTTCATGCTGTGATACTCGCTCTGCCTAATCTAGATTTGAATGGAAATAGAACCCTATGCATTGCCACATTCTACAGAATCAACCGTTTTATTTAACGGAAATCTAGCTAGAACCTAGCTTTTATTTTGGGAAGCTTCGATAAGGTGATAGAAAACTCAATCAATTGCAATGTGGACAATGGCGCAGATTTGTTGACCCTGTGTCTTGCGCCATTATATACGACTTGTCAAAAAAATTAACTTTATCGATCAGGTTTCCATCAAACGGTGGTGGATTAAGGACTCGATCGCGTGAGCTTTAAGAAGTTTGAGGAGCCAGGATTGGCAAGGTCTTGAGGGGCGGTTAATCGATCGTTTCTGTCCTACAATTCACGCCGCTACTGCGTCAAGATCCGTCATTCAGCTTGCCCAGAGAAATCGGCTTTGTGGCTGATTGGCTGTGGCAGAGGATGGGTGAGAAACGCATACTCTTTGACAATTTGGTTGCCAATCAAATGCTCTTGAATGATCCGTTCGATTACGTCAGGAGTCGCCGCCCGATACCACACCCCATCGGGATAGATGACCAGAATCGGCCCCTGATCACAGACGCGCAAACAGTTGGCTTTTGTCCGAAAGATGCAGCTCGGACGATCGGCAGTCGGTTTATCTAATTTCAGTTCTTGCAGGCGTTTCTTCAAGTAATTCCAGGACGCTAATCCCGTTTCTTGAGAGCAGCAGATCGGTTTTGTGGGGTCTGCACAGATCAAAAGGTGGCGCTGAATCTGGGGCAGTCCCAAGTTTTGAACACAATTTGTTAGAGACTCAGAGGTTGAGGGAATTGGAGAGGAAGACATGGACGATCGCAGGTTGAGTTTTTTAAGGTCTTTTTTAAGATCTTAAATTAAGCAAAAGAAAGAAAAATTGACGGCTGCAAAACAGGCTTTTGGCTTTCATCCCACTCCTTCTCGATCGGCATTTTGAGACCCCCGCTCTAGATACAGATTGATGAAATCTTCGGCAGCGGTTTCGTCAATCTGGCGGAGGGCTTTGATGATTTCGGTCACGGCTTCGGCGAGTGGATCACTAATTTCGTTGACCCATTGATGAACGGTCGATCGATTAATGCCCATTGTCACAGCCAGCCGATTTTGACTTAGACCGTAGGTTGAGAGGACGTGCTTGAGGGCCTTTCCTGCTTTTCCCATAGCTTGACTCACGGTAGAGGGCACACGAATAAAAGTCACATCAACGATGAGATTAGCCATTATAAACATGCGGTAAAACTCTAGGGAAAGAAACGGTAACGCTACGGCAATCTGACCGTTCTTCAAAACAATTTGATACCAAGAATGAACTCACAAGCGGTTAAGATAGCCACTCACGTTAACGCTTCTAAATTCGATCGAGGTAGACTTTAGCTAAGACGAGGATTGGAGACATTTTTAGACTGTCACGTTAAAATCGCCAAAGACTCTCAACCCTTTCATTTGTTATAAACCATTCACTGTTTCTACTATGGTTTCCACTTTTCTGAATCCGATCGTCGATGTCTCTCGCATTCGTTCTGAGATTAAGACGCTCCAGCCTCAACTGGTTGCCTGGCGGCGAGGGCTGCATCAACGTCCAGAACTCGGTTTTTGTGAGCATCTCACGGCAGAATTTATTGCCCAAAAGCTGACTGAGTGGGGCATTGACCATCAAACGGGTGTGGCGCAAACGGGAATTGTGGCAACGATCGCAGGACATCAACCTGGCCCTGTTCTCGCGATTCGAGCAGATATGGATGCCTTGCCGATTCAGGAGGCGAATCAAGTACCCTACAAGTCTCAACACGACGGCAAGATGCACGCCTGCGGTCATGATGGGCATGTGACGATCGCGCTAGGCACCGCCTATTATTTGTCTCAACATCGCGATTTTTGTGGGACGGTGAAGATCATCTTTCAGCCTGCGGAGGAAGGGCCGGGCGGGGCAAAGCCCATGATCGAGACGGGGGTTTTGAGGAATCCGGATGTGGATGCGATCATCGGTCTGCATTTGTGGAATCAGCTTCCTTTGGGAACGGTGGGGGTGCGATCGGGCGCTCTGATGGCGGCGGTCGAGACGTTTCGCTGTACGATTTTTGGCAAAGGCGGACATGGAGCAATTCCGCAACAGACGATCGACTCGATTGTGATCGGTTCTCAAGTCGTGAATGCGCTACAAACGATCGTCTCTCGCAATATTGACCCGATCGAGTCGGCAGTAGTGACCGTTGGCGAATTTCATGCCGGGACAGCGTGCAATGTCATTGCTAACACAGCTCAATTGAGTGGAACAGTGCGCTATTTTAATCCTAATTACGCCAATTATTTTAGCCAGCGACTTGAGCAAATTATTGCTGGGGTTTGTCAATGTCACGGTGCAAAGTTTGAGTTAGATTACCGATCGCTCTATCCGCCTGTGATCAATGATGGAGCGATCGCGGATCTGGTACGTTCTGTTACAGAAACAGTGATTGAGTCGCCGCTAGGAGTGGTGCCAAACTGTCAAACGATGGGCGGTGAAGATATGTCGTTTTTCTTGCAGGAAGTTCCGGGCTGTTATTTCTTTTTAGGGTCTGCCAATTCTGCCAAAGGATTAGATTTTCCGCATCATCATCCGCGTTTTGATTTTGATGAAACTGCATTAGGAATGGGGGTTGAAATTTTTGTGCGCTGCGTCGAAAAGTTTTGCAAACGGTAGGATTAGATTAGCAAATCTGGGCTTTCAATCAAATCACTCAAATTAAAGCAGTATGCAGACGATTTATCGCTTAAATGCTAATGAACTCGATCAAAATTTTTTAGACGGACTGAAGGCGACTTTTAAGGATCAGGAAATTGAGATTGTTGTATATGGTGTGGACGAAACCGCTTATTTGATGGCTTCTGCTGCAAATCGCGCACGCCTGCTGCAAGCAGTTGAGAACATTAAGCAACGCTCATCAACACTCATTGAAGTCAATCTGGATAATCTGGAGTGAAGCGTAAAGTTATTTTTGAACCCAGTGCTTTTGAAGACTTCACAGAATGGGCGCAACTAGATAAAAAGCTCTACAAAAAAATTGTTGGATTGCTTAAAGACACTCACTCTTCCATGTGCCGCCTATTTATCTGTATGCTACTCCGTCGTGGCAATTGGGCACCTTAACGTCATACTTTGCTGCGCTTATGACAAGCCTGATTACTTATGGGTCAAACGGATGAACTAACGCAATTTTTCACAGAATGCTGTGAAGCGCATAACCGCAGTCTTCTCGACAGCATTTTCGTTGATTTTAAGCAAAAACTTACACTTGCAGCTTTTGACTCTTTAAAGCGACAGGTTCTGACTAAATCTCTGCTGGCATTACGACAAAACTATGAAAGTCTGTCTTGGCTTTGTGAGTACATTTTATTTAGTAAACACTTACCGAGTGTTACACAAATTCTCGAAGCCACAGCATTACCAGCACGTAAACAAGGTGCAAGACTTTCTAAGCATGAATTTGAACTAAAAAAGGAACAAGCAAGAAACCGTGGCATTGCCGTACATAACCTAATCAAGCATTACTTGACTGGGCGTAGAAATGCTTCTTATTCAGCAGACTTAGTTCCTTGGGTTAATTCTGTTGAGCCTATTCTTCGCAAACTAAACTATGTTCGTCTTTTAGAGAAACCAATATTTCATCCAGAGTTACTTTATTCTGGCAGAGTAGACTGTGTTGCTTCTTGGTCTGGAATCGATTGTGTTGTTGAATGGAAAACATCGGAGAAATTAGATCAGTTTTCTCTAGATGAACACATTATTCAAGGGTCTGCTTACTTAGATGCAATTAACTCAGTTTATGGAATAGCACTGGAGCATTTGTTAATCGTTGTTGCTTTACCTAATCAGGCGGCACAAACATTTCTGCTAAATTGGCATACCTTAAAGCCGTATATGGAAACCTGGCACGCAAGAGTGAATGTTTATAACAATCCAAGACAGCGTATCACAAACCCGAATGGCTCATGTTTTGCAATTGTCAGTCCCTTCTATCAAGAGAATAGCTGTCCGCCGCTTATTCGCTACAAAGGAACTAACTTTTCTAGTAACAGAATTCATAGCAATAGCCATGTACCGTTTGATGATGAAAATGACACTGTAGGTGAACAGGAAGTACATCTGAAAGCTAATCAAGCAAATTCTAAAAGACGGATGAGAAGTCGGAACTACACTGAGGACTCAATTCGTCTTTATCTGCAAGAAGTCGGTCGCTATCGCCTTTTACGTGCTAGTGAAGAGATTGAGTTGGCGCAGAAGATTTCTGATCTACTACAGCTAGAGAGAGTTCGTATAAGATTGGCAGAGAAATTGAATCGTGAGCCTTCAGATAGTGAATGGGCACATGGGGTTAGTATGGCATTGCCAGCTTTTCGGCATCGCTTGTATTTAGGTCGCCGTGCTAAAGAAAAGCTGGTGCAATCGAACCTGCGTTTAGTAGTGTCAGTTGCGAAAAGATATATGAATCGAGGATTATCATTCCAAGATCTAGTTCAAGAAGGAAGTTTAGGGCTAATCAGAGCCTCAGAGAAGTTTGATTATGAGAAAGGGTATAAGTTTTCAACATATGCAACATGGTGGATTCGTCTAGCAATTACTCGTGCGATCGCGGACTATTCTCAAGCTGTACGCCTTCCCATCCATATCTATGAAACGATAAGTCGAATCAAGAAAACAATCAGGTTGCTTGACCAAGAAGTAGGAGGAGTTCGGACTGAATTTGAGGTGGCAACTCGCATGGGAATGAGCATTGAACATCTTCGATTCTTTCTGAGAGCGTCTCAACCTTTACTAACATTAGACGCTCCTACCAATGAACCTGAAGACCCTTGGACTGGCGAACAACGCAATCAGGGTTTGTTGTGCTGGGGTGATCAACTTGAGGCGGAGCAGCAACCCATTGACGAGGTGATCGGTCGCACCTTGCTACGAGAAGATCTAGAGGGTATTCTGGCTACGCTTTCCCCCCGCGAAAAGGATGTGTTACGCCTACGTTATGGACTAGATGATGGACGGATGAAAACGCTAGAAGAGATCGCCCAGATTTTTAAGGTGACTCGTAAAAGAATCAGGCAGATCGAAGCCAAAGCACTCCGTAAATTACGGCATCCTGAACGTAACCAAATCTTAAAAGAATTTATTCGATAGTTCAGAGTTGAACAAGAACGCATGGAAACGTAACTAACCAAATTTCTTCTGGCTTAGGATTCAACATCATAGATGTCTTCTTCCTCGTCGTTCCACTCCTCAAAACCCGTCTGTGACAGACTCATCCACTCATAAGACTGTAGCCGTTCTGCAATCTCATGGGACAGGGTTAATAAATCTTGGGCAGGAAGTTGAGCAATGATAGATTTAATCTGTTCGAGGCTCAAAGTAGGCACAGTTTGGGACATGAATTTTTCTCCATCTGTGATATTCAGACGAGGATACTTGAGAAATTGAGATGATGCTTGCATTGTAATCTGACCGACTTAGCAAGGCAATTCCTCAATTGGAATCAACTCAGGCTTATTACGATCGCGCTCAGAGTTCGTCTGTTTTAAATCGCCATTCAGAATTTCGTTGTAGATATGTTCGAGACGGACGGGCTGACGGGCGATCGACTCCAACGGAACCCCATCAAATCGGCTGATAATGTCTTTTAACTCCAACATTTCAGGGAGCCAAAAAGCTAAGTCGTCTCCATAGCGGCGGTAAGGAAAACCGAGAGATTGGGCACGCGCGATCGCTCCCTCTTCATCAGAAGTTTGCACGATCACAATTTCTTGAGCCGCAATACATTGACGCAGTTGGAGTAAGCTGCCTTCAGCCAAGAGACAGCCCTGTTTGAGAATGCCTAAGCGATCGCACAGTCGTTCAGCTTCGTCGAGCAAATGCGTCGTTAATAAGATGGTCATGCCTTGACTTTGCAGATTGCGAATCAGCCGCCAGATTTCGATCCGGGCTTCGATGTCTAAGCCAGTCGTCGGTTCGTCGAGAATCAGTAACTTGGGATGATGCACCAGGGCGATCGCCAAACTCAATCGTCGCTGCATTCCCCCGCTCAAGGTTTCTGCGTAGCTGTGGGAGCGATCGCACAACCCAACCGCTTCTAGACAAACCTGCACTCGTTCTCGCCTCTGTTTTTTTGGCAGTCCATAGAGCCGCGCAAAGAAGTTGAGATTTTCGGCACAGGTGAGACTGCGGTAGAGGAGATTTTCTTGGGGAACCAGTCCGATGAGAGATTTGGTCGCGTCTGAAATGGGCTGATGGTGAATGGTGACGCGGCCGCTATCCGATCGCAGCAGGTGACAGAGAATGTTGATTGTGGTGGTTTTTCCGGCTCCGTTGGCTCCGAGTAGTCCATAAATTTCGCCAGGAGCAATGCTGAGATTCAGGTTTTTGAGAACCGATCGTGACCCATAGGATTTGCAAAGATTTTCAATTTTCAGCAATTATCGTCTCCTTTCAGTTTCGAGCATTTGACGATATGAGAGCCACCCGCCACCCAGCATTAGCCCAGAAAATCCTACCAAAAACCAAAAGTGAGGCGCAATTTCAGCAAAGTCTTTTCCCTGAATGGACGCAGCAGAGAGCGCTTCAATCATGTGATAAATGGGATTGTATTGAGCAATGTCTCTCAGAGCTTTGGGAAAGAACTCGATCGGAATAAACGCCCCACTCAACAACAACAACGGAACGCCCAACGCTGCGATTAATGCATTCACATCTTCAGTGCGACGCGCTAATTTTGCCCCGATACAAAAGCCTGCACCCACATAAGCGATCATGCTGAGGAATGTAATCAGCAATCCTAACCCCAACGATCCTTTGAATGAGGCGTTAGCAAAAGTAGCAATGCTGTAGACTAAAATCGTTTGACCGACACCGATCGAGCCATAGGCTAAAAAGATACCTAAAAAGTAGGACGTGCCTCGCAAAGGAGAAGTCAACAAACGTTTGAGGATACGCTGTTCTCGCTCTGCGACGATCGTTGCAATACTGCCGCCCAGACAGCTAAAAAACAACGCCGTTCCGACTAAACAGGGAGCCACCGATCGCGCAAACGCTTCTGCGACCGAGAGACGCGCCTGTTCGGACAGAATCATGCCGTTGATGATCAAAATCGACGCGGGAAAGACCACCCAACAAATTAGACTAACTTTTCGCCGCCACAGTTCAAGCAGAATGCGTTGAGCGATCGCCGTTGTTCCTGACCAGTCTCTCGCTAACAACCGTTTCTCCTTTGTGTGCATCATGCGTGAATTATTTTATCCAATCGTACTGTATCCGATCGGGTGTGCTGGTTTTAACTTTGTTTGAGCATCCTTCGGTAAAAGTGCGTGTCACCTGACATGACGGGAAATGAGAGAGGAAGATCAGCGCGACCGACGCTCCGAAACCCATTCTTTTGATAAAATCGATGCGCTGCTTTAAAGGCTGCAACAGTTCCTAAGTAGATGTCTGTGATGCTCCGTGTTGCCCAATTGTATAAAGTGTTCAATAGCTGTTGACCAATCCTGACCTGGAAGGGTTCCCGATCGACCATTCGATAAGCCGATGCAACAAACATTTTACGGAGAGCAAGCTGGTAATTTTGGATGTCAATAGCGGCGATCTCTTCGAGTTACCCGCAAGGGGTCGTGCCAATCACCTGATCATTCTCGACAGCAATCCAAAAGTTTCCATTTCCCTGTTGATAAACCGTTGGAATATCGAGTAAATCAGGTTGATCTTCGAGGGTAATTGGCAATCCAAATTCTTCGCGTTGAATCTGCAAAATCAACTTAACCACCTGCATTTGGTACTGAGGTTGATAGGTCAGGATTTGCATTTTAGCTACAGTTTTAATTACAGTTCTAATTACAGAAAGTATCTCAACTGAACCTTGATGTTCGTCTTTTGATTGACAAGGGCGATCGCTGTTTCTTTAAAACTGGGCGCACTGGTGAGAATTTTGGGATTACGAGAAAAGCCAAATCCTTCTTTAGGAATTCCGAAAAGTCCAGTGTTCAGTTTACCGTCTTCGTTGACATCATGAATGACTGCAACCGCATAATTGCCTGCATTCAAGTTGTTAAACGTCACCGATGGCGCAGCAGTTTTGGCACTCACACAGCGAGAATCAAGGGCACGATCGACTCCATTGGGAAACCCCTGATCTTTAGCAAACAGGCTCAGACAAACAATTCCCTTCTGATTTCTCAATCCATCTACGGTGACTGTTAGAGCATAGTTGGGCATAGCTTCAGCATTCAGTGACAAAAGGTTAGCAGTTACAGTTGTAATCAAGAAGCTAGTTAGAAGGCGTTGCATCATCTGTTGATCTAAGTGTAATTAGTGTTGTAGCAAAGTAGCTCATATAACAATGTAATCAAAAATGCTCTGTAAAACCACTTCCGCAACGCATAGAAAAACATTCCCGACAACCATTCCCCACCCCCATCTGTTGCAGCCTAAGATTTAACATATCGTTCTTTTAAGGCTCTACCTACAACACATACTCAACGGTTCGAGAGAACCACCACGGTTTTTTCTACCAAACTCTTCCTTAGCCTCGCTGCCAGCGAATCCGGTTATGCTCTGCCTCAAATGAACGAATCCCACGGGTCGGAGTTGAGAAGTGACTGTCTCTTTCGATTACATGGCTAGAACCCGTGAAAATGGGTTGGCTATGAATCGTTTCCTGATGCAAAATCTGGCGTTCATACACGGTATTCCTCCCCTGTCGGTAGGTTACGACTTCTGCACCAACCAAATCGATCGTTAACTTTCCTGAGTTCGCGATCGGCTGCCTGGCTGCAAGTTCTCGATCACAATTCAGGGTGCAACGCTGTCCCAATCACAAGGGATACTTAGTATAACCGACCTGTTCGGTGGTCGAATACTGCTTTCTGTTAAATCTGAATGACCACGCCAACTATATCCATTGCAACGCTTACCAACGATAAGTAAAACACTCCAGAGATGACTAAGATAATACAGACGCGAAGAATAAAAAGAGTTTTGAGCAACAAAATAACGAACGCTCTTAAGACAAACTGTAATGGGAAACACTATCCAGGGAAGAATGAAGAAGTTTATAAAAAGAAGAAACCAAGCCAAGACCACGCTCAAGTCAGATGGGTACCCTGAGATCATCCATCCTTGCACGTCTTTTTGGGGAGAGTTGAGCGGCGCGATCGCATTGTTAGGCAATGTTTGGGGACTTTGAGAATTCATAGCAGCTACTCTAAGAGGGTTCAAGTCTGCCAAAGAACCAGTACACGACGGTAGATACGATCGTTAATACAATTGCACCCAACAGAGCAGAGAAAAATCCAGCAATATAGAATCCAGGGGTCAACGCTGCCACCAACCAGAACGTGATGGCATTAATCACAAATAAAAACAGCCCCAGTGTCACGATCGTCAACGGTAAGGTGAATAGGATGAGAAGGGGACGCACGATCGCATTCACAAATCCTAAGATCGCAGCCCCGATTAGAGCCGCCGCAAGGCTATCAATCCGAAACCCAGGCACAATGTAGGACGTGATGATTAGAGAAACAGCCGTCGCCAGCCAGGTCAAGATAAAGTGCAGCATGGTAGTTAGAATTTTTGTCTCGATGATAGCAGACCACACCGTTAACGGTAGGCTACTTTTTTGAGATGTAATAAATCACCCCTGAGTAGTCATCGGTTAGTAGAAATGCATCCTTGTCCACTCGCAAAATATCGACAGGTCTTCCGTAGATCGTGCCGTTTTGCAAAAAGCCGCTAATAAACACTTCTGATGAATTGTCAGCCTTCAATCGTGAGACTCGATAGCCTCGCTGCAATTTGAGCTTTGATCCCCCGTGAAGCACCACTAAAAAGGAATCTTTTAACTCGTCAGAGTTCGCTGAATCAAAATACTCCAATCCCAAAGGAGCGCTGTGAGCAGGAAATGTAGCGTTTGCTGAAGGAACCGTACTGCAATTTACTTTTTTAGTCGATCGCTTAAACTGATTATCCGCATAGATGCGAGATTGATATTGATAGCAATAGGGAAATCCATAGTTTTGACCGTTCCTGATTCTATAAAATGTCTCTTCTGGTTTGTTATCTCCTAAGTGATCGGCTCCCATATTTGTCGCGTATAGCTGGTCATTCACCCATTCGATCCCTACAGCATTTCGCAAACCATTCGCGTAGGGTTTTTGATTCTTACCATCAAGATCCATTTCTAGAATTGAGGCTCTGACCGATTCTTTTTCTTCACAAGCGTTGCAGCTACTTCCCAAAGCGACGTACACTTTATCGTTGTGAATGGCAACGGTTCGCGTCAAATGCCAGCCGCCGTACTTATAGCTCAACCCATAGTCAGGAAACTTGGCCAACACTTGAGGGGCACTTTTGGGAGCAGTTTCACCATTGCTGTAGCGATAACGAACTAAGCGATCGGTCAACGCCAGATATAACCACTGATTACCATTGGAATCTACATAAAACGCAACGCTATTAGGATTTCTAAGATTCGTCAAATAAGGCGTGATTTTACCAAATTTACCTGTTTTAGAATCGAAGCGATCGAGGACATAAACCTTGCCTTTCTGGTTGTCCGTCAGATCATACATATCAGTGACAAAGAGGCGATCGTCTGGACTTTTCGCCATAAATCGAATCCGCTTTAACCCCTGTGGGCGTTGCTGAACAAAGGGATGAATCAAGTGAGTACGGGTATTGACCAATACT
>NZ_JBJPHU010000029.1:51060-71610 GCF_052939515.1 Phormidesmis sp. 146-33 | reverse complement strand
CAACTGGTTTGCTGACTGTTGTTACTGTACTCCATAAACCTGAAATGTGCTGTAGATCCGCCGAATGATGCTGTGCGCCAGCAAAGGCGAGATAACGATGCTTGTCATGTTCACACATGAGTGACCGCCGATGAAGTAGATTACTCTCTAACAAAGCACAATCGTTCAGCCAGAAACTCTAGTGATCAGTCAATAACGTTGCTATCGCTAAACTCAGCCAAGGCAAGCTGGTATGAATTAGCATGACTACCGAGAAGTATCAACGCAGTCTAAAAGAGTCCCCAAACTTCTGAGATGAATTGTCGATCGCTGCCTAAAGTGATTGCAGAATGTTAACGTAAATGGGGGCTTTTCTAACTGGGAAATCGAATGAGTCTGTTTACGTTGCGATCGGTCAGCAAAGATTTTGGCATTAAAGAGCTTCTTAAGGATGCCAGCTTTAGCATTGAGGAAGGCGATAAGGTTGGGTTGATTGGTACTAACGGATCGGGCAAATCGACACTGCTAAAAATGATCGCAGGACTGGAGCCGATCGACGCGGGACAACGCCTGGTCAATCCCAGCGCCAGAATTGTCTACCTTCCCCAACAGCCCGAAATCGACGAAGACCGCACCATTCTTGAGCAAGTGTTTGCCGACAGCGGTGAACAAATGTCACTGGTTCGAGAATATGAGGAACTGTCAGACAAGCTGGCTCACGGACAGGGCGACCAAATGGCACTGATGGCTCGATTGTCTGAAGTGTCTCATCAAATGGAAGCCGTTGGCGCTTGGGAACTGGAAACCAACGCCAAAATCGTCCTGACCGAGTTAGGAATTGATGACGTTAGCGCTCGAATTGGCGATTTGTCGGGCGGCTATCGCAAACGGGTGGCTTTGGCGACGGCGCTCTTGTCTCAACCCGATGTCTTGCTGATGGATGAGCCAACCAACCATTTAGATGCAATGTCGGTCGAGTGGCTGCAAAGCTATTTGAATCGATATCGAGGCGCTTTATTATTAATCACGCACGATCGCTATTTTCTCGATCGCGTCACCAATCGGATTCTAGAAATCGATCGCGGCGATCTTTACACCTATTCCGGCAACTATTCTTACTACTTAGAGAAAAAAGCCCTCGCCGAAGAATCTTCTGTCAGCACTCAGCGCAAACATCAAGGCGTTTTGAGACGAGAATTAGAGTGGCTAAAACGCGGGCCAAAAGCGAGAAGCACCAAGCAAAAAGCTCGGATTGATCGCATTCACGATATGCAAAATCGTGAGTTTAAGCAATCAGTTGGAAAGGTCGATATTGCTACGGCTGGACGCAGAATTGGTAAAAAAGTTATTGAATTAACGAATATTTCTAAAGCGTATGACGATCGCGTTTTAATTAAAGATTTCACTTATGAGTTTAGTCCCGACGATCGCGTGGGCATCATCGGCGGCAACGGTGCTGGAAAATCAACGCTGATGAATATTATTACCGGACAAATTGAACCTGACTCCGGCAAAGTAGACATTGGCAGCACGATTCACATTGGCTATTTTGACCAGCATTCTGAGGAGTTAATTCACTCGCTCAATCAAGATCAGCGCGTCATCGACTATCTCAAGGAAACCGCAGAATTAGTCACGCTGGCCGATGGAAGTGTGATCACCGCGTCTCAAATGTTGGAGCGATTCTTATTTCCGAGCAGTCAGCAATATGCGCCGATTCACAAGCTGTCTGGCGGCGAAAAGCGGCGATTGTTTTTGCTGCAAGTGCTATTGAGTGCGCCAAACGTTTTGATTTTAGACGAACCAACGAATGATTTAGATGTCCAGACCTTAGCCGTTTTAGAAGAATATTTGGAAGGATTTAATGGCTGTGTGATTGTAGTCTCGCACGATCGCTACTTTCTCGATCGCACCGTCGAAACTATCTTTGCACTTGAACCCGGCGGCAATTTGAGACAGTATCCCGGCAACTATTCAGTTTATCTAGATTACAAAAAAGAAGAAGATAACAACGTTTCAAAGCCAGAGGAAAAACCTACTAAACCGATAGAACTACCCGCGACATCCACCGCCAACAAATCGCGTAAAATCTCCTTCAAAGAGAAGCGCGAATATGAGCAGCTAGAGGCACAAATTCCTCAGATGGAAGCCGAAAAAGCAGAGATCGAAAAGAAACTCTACGGCACTCCGCCCGATGGATTTAGTAAAGTCCAAAAACTGTCCGAGCGATTAGCAGAACTCGACCACTTGATCGAAACTTCTACAGAACGCTGGCTCGAATTAGCGGAAGCGATCGGGTAGTTTGAATTGGAAATTTTATCTTCAAGATCTCCTAGCATGGGGAATTTAAGGGGCAGAAGCTTGACATCGAGACGAAAAAACTTCGTCGAATTCACGTTTATTTAACGTCAGTTCGATGAGAGTGACTCGCTTCGTTTCAATCGGCTTCAGCCCCCTAAATCCCCCACAAGTGAGGGACTTTGAACGAGAAATATTGTCTCAAAGTCCCCCAAAATTGGGGGGTTGGGGGGCAGAAGTGCTGAATAACGAAGCGAGAAAATTCCATCGAATTCACGTTTATTTAAGACAAAAATCGACGCAAAAAAGCCCCAGTCGTTAAACCAGGGCTGAAGAGTCTCAAACTTACAATTCTTAAAATCTAACTACGCATCGGGAAGCGATCGACTAGCGTAGGCATCCATTGCATAAGCGGGAACTCGGTTGCTGTAGTCGATTTCACTTCCTGTGATCGACTCTGCCAACGTTTCAAACGACTCAGAGCGCCAGTTGCGTTCGTGGATGGGCTTGGTCTGTTCGCCTCGAAAATAAGCCTGCGTACCCAACAACGCTACCGCCGCCCAACCAATTACAAACAAGGCAATTAAAATCGCTGTCATTGTCAAACCTCTTTCTGAGAGTGAAGTGAAATCTGTAACAAGGACTTAGCGGGCTGAAATCGCTCCGGGTTGTCTCTGTCTTATGTAAACAAACATAACAGCGATTGTTACAAAGTGTCAAGAGAGTTTGCAGACAATCAAGGATTATGCTAGAAAACTGATGGTTGTAGCCCGATCGGGGAGTTGACTTGCACCGATCCCTCTGTTAAGTTCAAAGAACAAAGTTTTTGGACACGTTTCTCGACAAGGGGATTTTTCGCTTCATGTCTCACAGACCTTCCTACTTTTACTTTTTTTGGCGCGAGGCGGTTCACTTGGGGTGAATGAAGTTCTGTGTGAACGCCCCAGTGAACCGTAGAGCCAACTCTGCGGTTTTTTTATTGCCAGACCCTTCACCTTCGACCCTCATGCTGCTCAAAATCTACTTTTTTGGATTTTATTTTTGGCCCCACAGAAGTTCTGGGTGAAGGTCGTCGCGTCTGTCTTCGTCTCCCGGAACTGCTCACAAGGGTTCCGGTTTTTTTTGCTCGTTTTGGCTCAATTTTTCCAACCAACTCTTCCCAATTAAGGACTCAATCAAATGCTGGATGCCAAGTTAGTTTCTAAGTCTGACGCTGCTCAACACACGATCGTTCGTCTCTCAGATCAGGTGGCGATCGGGGGACAAAAAATCGTCATCTTCGGCGGCCCCTGTACCGTTGAAAGCATGGCGCAAATGGAAGCCGTCGCCTCATCGCTGCAAACCGCCCCGGTGCAAGCCATTCGAGGTGGAGTTTACAAACCGCGCACGTCGCCCTACGCCTTTCAGGGAATGGGTTTAGAAGGACTGGAAATTCTCGCCTCGGTGCGCCAGCGTTATGGAATGCCCGTCGTGACGGAGGTGATGGCTATCTCGCAGATTGAGGAAATTTCTGCTTACGCCGACATGCTGCAAATCGGCAGCCGCAATATGCAAAACTTCGATCTGTTGAAAGCGATCGGTCAGGCAAATAAGCCCGTATTGTTAAAGCGGGGACTGTCAGCGACGATCGAAGAGTTTGTCATGGCCGCTGAATATGTGGTCAGCCACGGCAATCCCAATGTCGTTTTGTGTGAGCGAGGCATCCGAAGCTTCGACCCCTACACGCGCAATGTTTTGGATCTGGGTGCGGTCGTCGCGTTGAAACAAATTACGCATCTCCCGGTGATTGTCGATCCGAGCCATGCCGCCGGAAAACGCGAACTGATTGCCGATTTGTCGAGAGGCGCGATCGCTTGTGGTGCCGATGGTCTGATCATCGAGTGTCACCCCGAACCCGAAAAATCTGTCTCTGATGCGCGTCAGGCGCTCTCACTGCCAGACATGGTGCAATTAGTTCACAGCATCAAGCCCGTTGCCGAAGCCGTTGGGCGACAAGTGTATGACTTTCAGCGTCAGTTGGCTGTGGTCTAGGGCAGTTAAAGATAAAGGCACAGATTCCTAATTTGACGTTGGCTCAAAGTTCCCCAAGGTTGGGGGATTGGGGGGCAGAAGCGCTAAACAACGCAGCGAACAGACTTCATCGACCCGACGTTAATTTGAAGAAATTGGGGATCTGGTGCGCCGTCTAGAGAAAGCGATCGCAACTCATCCAGTCCCTCTACGATCGTCGGAGGTGCCCCCTGCAAGCGACGATCCATTCGTAAGATTATGGCTTCTGGCACCTGGCGACTTCTGGCTTGATTGCGCGCTAGACAGACAGAAAGTGGCGTATTAATCCATAGCCCCACGATGTGAGAAAAGCCCATTTTTCGAGCGAGATGGATCGCCTGTCGTCGCTGTTTCCTCACGGCATTCGTCGCATCATAAACTGCCAGAGAAGCTTGTCCCACTTCAATCTGACGCACCGCTTCCTGAAACTGCCGCCGCACTTCTAGCCAAATTTTTAGCCACGACCCCTGAGTTGATTCATCGCCAAATAGCTGCGATCGAATCCCATCCGTCGAGATCAAAATTGAATCGGGATGAGTAGTCAGCAGCGATCGTGCAAACGTTGACTTACCACTTCCCGGCAACCCAATCAAAATCACAAGAGACGAACCCCCAGAGCCGTTCATCCCTCATCCCTAAATAATCGTCCCATCCGGAATCGTCGCGTTCTTCAACACCACCACAATCCCGCTACGAATATAGAATCCTAGATTTTCGCGTTCGGCTTCTTCGACTCGATCTTTGTTGACAATCTGAACGTTGCAGCCAATTCGAGCATTTTTATCAATGATGGCCCGCCGGACGATCGTATCCGAGCCGATTCCCAAAGGCACTTCTGGGCTATCACAATCCAATCCTGACGGGCGTTCTGCTCCTCCTTGATAGAGGTCAGCTCCCATAACCAGAGTATCTTCGACAACGCTGCCCGACTCGATGCGCGATCGCACGCCTAAGACAGAATGATGCACCCGACAATCTTTGAGAATGCAGCCCTCACCGATCAGCGACTCAGTAATCTTGCAGTCTAGATACTTACTCGGTGGCAAAAAGCGGTGACGAGTATAGATAGGAGCCTTTTCGTCGTAGAAGCTGAAGGGCGGATCGGGCTGATGAGTCAGGGCTAGATTGGCTTCGTAGAAGGCTTCGATCGTTCCAATATCCGCCCAATAATCGTTAAAGAGAAACGCCTGAATGTTGTGAGTCTGCGCCGAATGAGGAATGATTTCTTTGCCAAAGTCGGTGCGATCGGGCGCTTGTCGAAGCAGTTTCATCAAGGCTTCTTTCTTGAAGACATAAATCCCCATCGACGCAATGTAGGGATTCTGTTTCGCCTCGTCGGGGTTGAGTCCCAAAATACTCGTATCGACCTGCATCGATTTCAACGCATCACCTTTAGGCTTTTCGCTAAAGTCAATGACGCGCCCAGCTTTGTCGATCTTCATCAGACCAAAATCAGAAGCGCGGCGATCGTCCATCGGTACAACAGACAACGTAATGTCAGCATCGGTTTCGCGGTGACGTTGTACAAACTGACGGTAATCCATCCGATACAAATGGTCGCCAGAGAGAATCAAAAATTCATCAACATCCCATTCTTGAAACAACCAGAGGTATTGACGCACCGCATCGGCTGTTCCTTGAAACCAGTTAGGATTTTCGGGAGTTTGTTGAGCGGCAAGCACTTCGACAAAGCCATCACTAAAGCCAGAAAAATTGTAGGCTCTGGTTAAGTGGCGATTAAGGGAAGCCGAATTAAACTGAGTCAGAACATAAATCTTAAAGATTTCTGAGTTGATGCAATTACTGACAGGAATATCAATCAGGCGATATTTTCCCGCTAGAGGCACCGCAGGTTTTGCCCGTTGCTTAGTTAATGGATAAAGGCGGGTTCCGGCTCCTCCGCCAAGAATAATAGATAAGACTCTTTTCACAAAAAAACCTCTTTGCTGCCACTTCGACTCCCAACTTTAGTGTGTGCTTGTATGGTTCCGTTGACAAGGGGTTAGCGCAAGAGAATCGTAAATTGGGGATCGAGAAGAAGGTGATGAGGGAGAACTTTGTTCCGCTTCGCGAGAAAGGATGAGTCATTCAGAATCTCGTATTCGCCCACAGGTTCACACATCCATTGTCATCTACATCACATTCATAGTTTTCACACATTACTTCTCCTCCCTCCTCCCTCCTCTCTCCTCTCTCCTCCCTCCTCCCTGCCTTTCCCTGCTACCTTAATTTGAGAACTTAACAAAGGACGATCGACTCGTGACTCAATCCCCTGAAATCCTCGCTCGCACGCCTCTATTTGATTTAGCAATAGACCTCAAAGCTAGAATGACTGGTTTTTCGGGGTGGGAGATGCCTGTGCAGTTTGGAGGAATTGGGCAAGAACATCAGGCGGTGCGATCGACCGCAGGCATGTTTGATATTTCGCATATGGGCAAATTTGCGCTGACTGGGAAGGACGTGCTGAGTCAGATTCAACGATTGGTGCCGTCTGATCTGAGTCGCCTACAGCCGGGTCAAGCTCAATATACGGTGTTGCTCAATCCTCAAGGCGGGATTGTTGATGATCTGATTTTCTATTACCAGGGGTTGGATGCCGATAACAATCAGCGTTGGATGATCATTGTCAATGCGGCGACGACACTCAAAGACAAAACCTGGATGTTAGAGAATATGGATATGGAAGCGATCGCATTCACCGATCAGTCTTCCAAAGTTCTGATTGCCCTCCAGGGGCCAGAAGCGGTTCGGCATTTTCAAGCGTTTGTGGATGCGGACTTGTCGCCAATTAAACCGTTTGGCCATTTAGAAGCGTCTGTTTTGGGTGAGCCTGCCTTTATCGCTCGCACGGGCTACACCGGAGAAGATGGGTTTGAGGTGATGCTCGATCCGACGGTGGGAAGAGAACTGTGGCGATCGCTGCTGACTTCTGGAGTCGTGCCCTGTGGTCTGGGTGCCCGCGACACGCTAAGACTCGAAGCGGCAATGGCACTCTATGGACAAGACATCAATGACACCACAACTCCCCTAGAAGCGGGACTGGGCTGGGTCGTGCATCTTGATACCAAGGGTGACTTTATTGGTCGATCGGTCTTAGAACAGCAAAAGCGAGACGGCGTTGCCAAAAAAATCGTCGGGTTACAAATGCAGGGACGCAACATTGCTCGACATGACTATCCGATATTGCACGAAGGTCAACAGGTCGGAATTGTCACAAGTGGAACGTTGTCACCGACTTTAGGAAGTGCGATCGCTTTAGGATATGTGCCACTTGATCTCGCCCAACCCGGTCAGCTAGTCGAAGTTGAGATTCGCGGAAAAAGCTACTTAGCCACCGTTGTAAAACGCCCCTTCTATCGAGCCAAAAAGTAATTCTGCTGATGTGTTTCAGTTTTCAGAACAGGTTCGAGGATTAGCGTGGGAATGATGAAGAAATAGTATTTGCAATTTTGTCAGTGGAGCAACTGAGGTGGAATTGATAGTAAACGGTATTCTCTATTACCTTGATCACCTTCAAGATGTTGATTACTTGGCTGCGATTGTTAACTCAACATCTTCATCAAAACTCTGCAATATCATTGTTGAACTCTTGCAGTCAAAGAATGCTGAAACCGTTCATCTAACTTGTCTTTTTGTTCGAGACTTAATACTGATTGGATCTCGGCATCCTGACTCCAAAAAATTTGTACAAGAATATCCAGAGTCTCCGATCGTCAAAATTCTTGAACAACTACTTCTTTCTGACAATCACTTTACTCGGAAGCAGGCGGTTTATACCCTGGGTAAGACTTGTAACTATAGCAGTTTACACAACACGATGGGCAGTTATTGATGCGCTACATATCGTTGGTGATGATGCTCAATCACAAAGTGAACTATTCCAGAGTAAATTCAGGTGTATTGAGCAATTGCGACAAGATTCAAATCTTTTTGTTCAAAGAGAGGCAGAATATGACTGTCAGCTTTTAAAGTTTAGTAGCGAGAGCGGTGATTTATTGAAGGCAGAGCGTAAAAAGAAACGGAAAAATCTGGAGCGGCAATACAAACCAGCAGTTTGGTACACTCGCGTATCAAGTTCGTTTGTACATTACTTGAGTACGAGAGGGTTAACACAATACTCTGTGAGTGAGCTTGAAGGATTCATTGCGAACACTACTCGTAACATACCAATATGAAGCGGTACAGGTTGCGATTCAGTCACTCGATTGTATCGGGCGTTTGTACACTTGCAATTTCATTGAGCAGCAATCCTAAGTTTATAGACATGATTGAGCGATCAAGAAAGCGTCGTTGCTCAGAAGGCAGCATTTCCAACGATGAGATGCGCGGACGCTTGGGTCTAAACAAGCAATCACTCAACTGTTAGCTAGTCGGCTGATTCGGTGGTTGAGCTTCGGGTTTAAAGGTTAGCTCGATTTTGTAGATTACATATTTTCCATCTACGGGCTTTAAGTCTTTGATCTGCTGATTAATCGCTCTCTCAGCAAGCAGGTCTAAATACCGATAGCCCGATCGACCCAACACAGCCGGAGCGCCAACCATCTTACCTTGTGGATCAATGAGAACATAAACCAGTGCAGGACTGTACCTTTCGGTGAGTGGGGCAGGCGATCGATACAGTATTTCACTCTTAATGACTTGTTCTGTTAAATCTTCAGCCGCAATGTCCTTGTTAGTAATATTTTCCTCAAACCATTTGGCGTAGTTTTGCGTCGCTTGCTGTCCCCATTCGCTCTCAGTTGCGCCCATCGGATTAAAGACAAAATTCTCACGGGCGTAGAGTTCTTGAAGCTGACGATTTTCGGCTAACAAGCGACTGCTAGGAGAAACTGGGGACTGTGACGGAGTGGCACTTGCCGAATTGTTTCCTGGAGTTGAAGGATTTGGATTGTTTGCTGCTTGATCGTTGGGGTCAGGTACAACTGGAGCAGCAGGCAGCCGAGGAATATTACGATCGGTTGCTCCAGAAGGTATTTGGTCAGGTGGAAGCGGTTGAGAGGGTGGCTTGTCAGGTGAAGTGGGATCGTCGGGAGTTTGAACCTTGGTTCGATCGGGAGAGATTACAGGTGTTGTGTTGGGTTTGAAAATGTAGCGAGAAATGTCAAACGGCGGCTGAGGCTGCACACGCGGAGTTGGCACACTCAAGTCAGGAATCTTATATAACTGCGATGCATCTGGTAAAGGCGACTGCGGAAACGGCTGGCCCAACGGCACATTAAATTTGGCACTCGAATCAGGCAGCGGCGGCAAGCCAAACTGAGATGTGAGCGGCGATTGGGGTAGACGGCTTTGTTCTTGTGGAGTCAAATTGACCAGGCGCACCGATCGCAAGTCTGGCTGTTCGGGGGGTGAGGTCAATGCGGGCAGCGTGGCAAAGAAAAACAGATGCGCCCCCAGCGAACCAAATAGTGCCAGAGATGCAGGCTGTTGCAACAGATCAGGCAGATTTCTAACAAACGAGGAGAAAGCAGAAGAGGGGGCGATCGGCTGATTCATAACAAGTCCATGACAAGTAATCGGGGCAGAGAGAAACAATCCCGCTCAGATCTTAGCTTCAGACTGGGAGATTGGGGAGGAGGGAGGAGGGAGGAGGGAGGAGGGAGGAGGGAGGAGGGAGGAGGGAGGAGACTTTGGACAGAATAGGCTTTTAACCTCTGGTCTAACGTCTCTGGTCTAACGTCTCTGGTCTAATACCAAATTGATCTTTGAGTGCTACAGATCTGGGAGAGCAACCTAAATTCGCCACTTGTGGAGAACTTCAAGCCAAAGAAGTCTCGGATTCTCAAAGTCCCCCAGACTGGGGGATTTAGGGGGCGACGGATCTGTAGCATTAACAAATTGATTTGGTCTAACGTCCCTGGTCTTGTACCTTTGCTAAACCTCAAAAAGTTAGAAGAGTGTCCTAAGCTAAATAAATCTTCATCTCTCTCTACTGATTTTTCATGCCTTTACCTACCGTGATTTTGCCAGGTTACCTCGCCAGCGCGATCGACTACCGACTCATGGAGCAGACCCTCAACGATTTGGGCTATCCGACGGTGACCGTACCTTTGCTCAAACGCACCTGGTTTCCGACGCTGGGCGGTCGATCGGTTTTGCCAATATTAGAATGGCTCGATCGCACCGTTCAAACTGTGATGCAAAAGTATGATGCGCCCAAGGTGAACTTGATTGGACATTCGGCAGGCGGTTGGATATCGCGCATTTACCTCGGAGAACAGCCCTACGACGTGCATGGAGTCTTGCCTGACAAAACCTATGTGTGGAAAGCGCATTCCTTTGTCGCCAACCTCGTCGCACTCGGAACGCCGCACATCAGTTTAGAACGGTGGGCCTTGAGAAACCTGAATTTCGTCAACGAGACTTATCCAGGTGCGTTCTATTCAGACGTGCGCTATGTCTGTGTGGCGGGTAAAGCGATTTTGGGCGATCGTCGATTGGGTCAGTGGTTGGCTTACAGCAGCTATCAAATTACCTGCGGACAAGGAAACTGTTGGGGAGATGGCATCACACCGATCGTCGCGGCTCATCTCAAAGGTGCCGAAAATATTACGCTAGACAACGTTCGACATTCCCCGCGATCGGGGGGTCTCTGGTATGGCACTCCCAGCGTAATCGAGCAGTGGGCAACTTATCTGACGTGAATTCGCTTTACAACGAAGCGAAAACCCTCAATCAAATTTACGGTTCTTTAGATTAGACAAGTCGAGAAGTGCTTCGGTTATCTTCCTGCCTTTTGGGAGAGGGGCGCGATCGCAAAGTCCCATATCTTAATTAAAGAAACAAATCTTAAAGTTCTGCGGGTTTCAAAATCACGCTTAGACAAATGACCCAGCAAATCATTCGGGTCTGTCTCACAAAATTTCCTGTACGTTTATGAAAAATCCTGCTTTTGTCCTTCGTCGCCTTTCGACCATTTTGGCAGTCGTAATTCTAACGCTGACGTTGATTGCGGCCAGTTCTGGCATTCTTTTAGCTTTTTATTACCAACCTTCTGCTGGAGGCGCTTACGATTCGCTAAAACTACTCGATACGGAGGTGGCGTTTGGGTGGCTGGTTCACTCAATGCACAATCTCGCCGGAAACCTGGTGATCGGGGTTGGGCTGATTCAGATCGTGGTGATGTTTTTGGGCGAACGGTTTCGCAAAAGTTGGCTGACGGCCTGGGTGAGCGGCATTTTGTTTACGCTGTCAGCGATCGGTCTAGCCTGGACTGCGATGATTCTCACCTGGGATCAGCTTGGCTATTGGCGGTTCAAAATTGAGTTGGGCACGATCGAAGCCATTCCGCTAATTGGGCCGACCCTGAGAGACATTGTTACAGGCGGAGCGGTGGGCAGTCTTTCGGTCGAACATTTGTACACGATTCACAGCTATATTGTGTCGATCGCCGCTGTGACGTTGGCAGTTATTCATCTCGTCAGTCTCGTTTTTCAGGAAAAAGAAATCTTTGAGGAATCTCTGATTGACCTGGCAAAACAAGTAGAAGCGATCGAACAGGCAGAAAGCAAAGAGGCAGAAGTTTCTGTTTAACGATTTGATTTAGCACCTGCGGTCAGGACGCGACGGGTGAAAAACCAGGCCGCAATGCCAAGTAGCCCCAGATAAACAGAGGATTCTGGAATTTCTTTAGTAGGCTCTATATCCTCTTTGATTTTGGTTTGAAAGGTGATTGCAGGCGCATCCACTTCAACCTGAGAATCTTCAGTCTGCAACCTTGCGACGGGCGCGGACATTGGTATTAGTCGAGGCGTTGTTGGAGAAGAGATCGTAGGAGCCGCCGATCGAGCGATCGCAAAATCCGTCAGATCAATCTTGGCAATGCTGGTGTTGGCTCTAGCGGAGGTGGTGTTGTCGCCAAAAAACAAGGAGTTGGAAGTCGAGTAGAACGAGCCTTCGAGCGAATAGTTACGCAAAACGCCGCTGAGAATGGGAGCCTGATAGTTGCGATTGGCAAACAGATTGTAGGAATTGTCTTTGACAGAAAGTTCGTAGCGGGTCAGGGCAGTTCCAGGATTAAAGGCGGTCGTTTCGCCACGAGTAAATCGCGGAGGCTTGGTTGCGCCGTCGTTTTGCGCCCAGATGGAACCAGTTTTTTTGAGGGTGTCTGTCCAAAATCCCAGTTCAACTCCTTTTTTGTCGGCACCGAGGGCAATGACGCTAAAGCCTGCTCGATCGTTAGAACTGCTGTGCGTCTCAGACAAGAGCCGAATGTTGAATCCTAATGTGTAGCCCCGGTTGCGATCGAGGGCAAAGTTAGTAGGAATTCTGGCGTACCCGGCTTGCAGCGCATCGTTAGCTGTGGTGTTGAGCGTGGTGGCCCCTGCACTGACGGTTTGAGAGACACCCAAAGGGATAGAAGACATCCAGCCTTGAGCGCTAAGTGAGGTATTTTTAGAGCCATCGTAGAGGGTCAGTGTAGCGGCGCTACTAGAAGTGGCACCCGTAAATAGGGCAAGACTGACGGTAACAAAGATCCAAGCTTTTCTCATGGTGTATCAGTATCGTCGAGTGCCGTTTCAAACTATCACTGAATTAATCACAAAAAGATAAATCGAGATTGACTACACAGAATCTTGATGAAACGCAAAGTCACAGCCATCTTTAATCAGCGATGAATGCCAAAAAGTTATATGACTAATTGCATATGGAATAAGAACTAAATACAAAAGTGATTGCACTTTAGAAAAGCCTTTAAAGAGAAAGAGGAGGAAGCGATCGTTAATCAAAACAACCACACCCTCCTCAACCAGGAATCAGTGAATCAGAACTACGAACGCTCGAAAGCTCTAAAACTAAACGCTACAAACAGGCTTATCGTTGGCATTCATCCGAACTTTGCCTTCAGAACCATTGATCATAAAGGGCACTTCTTGATCCCCGACGACGCGCACAAACGCAGGGCGATCGGCAGCACAAGCCCGAATTGCGGCGGCCCAAGCGGTGATATCTTTGGCACTCTTATCGGTGATCGGCGTATTACTGGTAATCGAGGTATCTTTGACCACCTTAAGCTGCATCGGCAACGTAAAGAATGCAGGCGTTACAGGCGGAGTGGGAAACGAAATTTCTTTGATACCCGTGAGGCTTTCTTTCTCTAGCACCATAGTTTTCGCTCCCGATTCGGCTGGTTTTGCGTCGGCAGAGGGGGTGACGGGCGTGGAGGTTGACGGAGCAGGAGTCGAAGGAGTCATCTCAGCCGAAGGCGCGGTCGAAGGCGATGAGGGAGTCATTTCAGTCGAAGGCGATGAAGGAGTCATCTCAGTCGAAGGCGATGAGGGAGTCATTTCGGTCGATGGCGCGGTTGAAGGCGACGAAGGAGTCATCTCGGTCGATGGCGACGAAGGGGTCATCTCGGTCGATGGCGCGGTTGAAGGCGACGAAGGAGTCGTCTCGGTCGAAGGCGATGAAGGAGTCATCTCAGTCGAGGGCGCAGTCGAAGGCGATGAGGGAGTCATTTCGGTCGATGGCATCGTCTCGGAGGGCTTCATAGAAGGGGACGAGGGGGTCATCTCCTTTGACGGTGATGCGGGCATCATTTCAGTCGAAGGCGCTGTAGAAGGTGACGAAGGGGTCATCTCCATTGAGGGCATTCTAGAGGGTGCGGTAGGCATCATCTCAGGCGCAGGAGTTGTAGAGGGTTGGGCCTCCGTGCCAGGGGCCGCAGAAGGCATTATTTGCTGCGTGTTATTGGATGGCGTTTCGTCTGGTGCAGCAGAGGGCATCGCTTCGGTAGACGGCTTCTCAGAGGGAGTTGTCGGCTTTGACTGATTGTATTGCTGATCATATTGAGCCGATGCTGGAAGTGTTTGTCCGACAAGCATCGTAAGAATACTTGCAGCAGCAATTTTCTTTAACATGTTCGATTCGTCTCCGTAATAATCTGAGTATCTGTGTCACGATCGAGCGATTCTACGCCCTGTTTTATCCCGATTCACCGCGCTGATATCGGTAGAATTCGCACCTTGATTGCGTGACTATAATCTCCGTGCAGGTTATCTAACAACGGTTACGTCACCAATCTTCCTAAAGGTAGATTTCACTATTACAAAGAAATCAACTTCACTCATAATCAGTCGGGTAGGATGGGTTAACGTCTGATGGAGTCTTTGATTGAGTAGATTTGAGTCAATCCGCTGTGATGAGAATTTACGAGCGATCGTCCGTTTGAGTTTTGAATTTCTAATTTTGCGTTCCCAATGATTTATTCTGGGTAATCGCTAAATCGTATGTAGTTTCTGACGATCGCTATGATGCAAAGTTCTTATCAGCGTCTTGCTCCGTTTATCCAAGACTATATCTACAGCAATGGTTGGACTGATCTCAGGCAATCCCAAATCGAAGCCTGTCGCGTTTTGTTTGAAACAGATGCTCATTTACTCATTGCTGCGGGAACGGCATCCGGAAAGACTGAAGCAGCATTCTTGCCGATATTGACGCTGCTATACGAAAATCCTTCTCAAACGGTTGGGGCGCTATACATCAGCCCAATCAAAGCGTTGATCAATGATCAGTTCGATCGGTTGAATGACCTCTTGAAATATGCGGATATCCCAGTCTGGGCGTGGCATGGGGACGTAACTCAAAGTCGCAAAAAAAAGCTGTTAATTCAGCCCAAAGGCATACTTCAAATTACACCCGAATCGTTGGAGAGTTTGTTGATTAATAAAAACGCAGATCTCGATCGCTTGTTTGGCGATTTGCGGTTTGTGGTGATTGATGAAATCCATGCGTTTATGGGTAGCGATCGAGGCGATCAGATTCTTTGTCAGTTGTCGAGATTAGCCAAACGAACTCAAAATCAGCCGCGTCGAATTGGATTATCTGCCACTCTGGGCGATTATGGTTTGGCGGAGGAATGGCTGCGATCGGGGACAACTCAATCGGTCATCACACCCGACATTCAAGGCGGCGCGCGAAATATTCAACTCTCGATCGAACACTTCTACGATCCGGGTTTAGTCGTTCGCGCCAAAGGTGAAACTAAGGATTCTGCATTTAACCCTTATCATTTGCATTTATTTAATCAAAGTCAGGGGCGCAAATGTCTGATTTTTGCCAATGGACGGACGGCGACCGAAGAAGCGATCGCAGCCCTTCGCGAGATTGCTCAGGCGAAGGGATTTCCTGACATTTACCACGTCCATCACGGCAGTATTTCGGCTCCTTTGAGAGAAGCGGCTGAGGCGGCGATGCGAAAACCAGATACGCCGGCCGTGACTGCGGCAACGGTGACCTTTGAAATGGGGATTGATCTGGGGCAGCTCGATCGCGTCATTCAATTAGAATCTCCGTCGTCGGTGGCCAGCTTTTTGCAGCGATTGGGGCGATCGGGCAGACGGGGCGGGGCGGCAGAAATGCGGTTTATCTGTGCAGAAGACAAACCCACGGGCGAAGAGTCTCTACCCGAACAAATTCCCTGGCAACTCTTGCAGGCGATCGCGATTATTCAGCTTTATTTAGAAGAGAAATGGATCGAGCCGCTTCAGTCAGCAAAATATCCCTACAGTCTGCTTTATCACCAAACGATGAGTGTGTTAGTGTCGCTCGGTGAATTGTCTCCGGGAGCGTTGGCGCAGCAAGTTTTGACATTGGCACCCTTTCGATCGATCTCTCAAGATGAATATCGCCAACTGTTGCGGCACTGGATCGAAATCGACCACATTCAAAAAACTGTAGAAGGCGGATTAATCATTGGATTAGCAGGAGAAAAGATCGCTCGCAATTTTAAGTTTTACGCCATTTTTCCTGATGTAGAAGAGTACATCGTTAAGCAAGAAACCAAAACGATCGGCAGCATTGTTGTGCCTCCGAGTGAAGGCGATCGCTTCTCATTAGCAGGTCGCATCTGGGAAGTTTTGGAGGTGAATTCTAGAAAGAAGATTATCTCTGTCCAACTTACCAAACAGACCGGAACGTCGAGTTCGTGGCGCGGCAGTGCGGGTGATATTCATACTCGTGTGCTGCAACGAATGCGAAAAGTTTTGCAAGAAGACACGCAATATTCCTACCTGCAAGCGGGTGCAAAAGATCGATTGCAAGCAGCACGCCAGTTATCTAGAAACGGACTTATTCAAAATCCAATTGTGCTATTGGATGAAGAAATCTGCTGTATTTTTCCGTGGGCAGGCACGATCGCCTTTAGAACGTTAGAACGGTTCCTCAGATTTCATTGCAAACCTGCATTGGGCATCAAAAGTATTAAGGCTCGATCGCCCTACTTTCTCATCGTTAGATTGGGCAAGTGTAAGGTCGAAAGTCTGGAATATGAAGTGAAATCTCTCGCAGAAAGACACCTGAGTTCAGACGATTTACTCGATCCAGAAGAAGCCCCAAAACTGCAAAAGTACGATGAATTCATTCCCACCAATCTGCTGCAAAAAAGCTTTGTTTCTGACTACTTAAGGATCAGTGAGTTAGCCCAAATTATTCAGCGGTGGTAGCTTAAGCGAGGTTCCACTTTTTACGCTCCTCCTGTAGATGGATGACAGCTAGAAGATTTGCCTTCGTTTTTACAATATGAAGGGCGATCGACTGGTATGCTGGCTTACATCACTGTGAGTCGAGAGCAAAATTTTGATGAATACCTCACCGCTAGTCATCGATTTGGGCATGTCTGATATCGAGTATTTAGACTGTCTTGCACGGGGCATCGATCCGGTCAAAGCCTTTCGAGACAAGCTTTATGAGCAGGAGCTAAGAGAATACGGGTTTGCCGAGGCAGAAGCGCAAGCCATCGCACCGCTTTTAGAAAAGAGTGATTGCTCGATTTCAGAAAAAATCTTGGTCAACCGTGCTCTCAAACAAATTTGGAAACGCTTGAGCCGTAGTGTCTAGAAGTTTAACGGAATGAAGGGAACACACTATTGTGACTCAAGTTCGATCAGATTTTTTGCCGTATGATTTTGGCATTTCTGCTTGCCGAGTTTCTATAGAGGAGAACTTTGAGCTAGAAATTTAGCTTCAGGTTCTTTAGAAGGGCAGTTTAGTTGGCTCTCCTGAACTCGTAAATTGTGAAGAGATGCTATCGATTTCAACAGGGAACCAGGATTTTAATAAGTTGCTCAATAGCATGTTTGACAGATAAGTAGCCACGATCGCACAACTTGAACGATCGCTACTCCTTCTTTGCCACTTCAATCAGTTTCGTCAGCAGCCATATAAACAGGCAGACCAGGACGAGAGAAGCAGCCATTCCTCCCTGCTCGATGAGCTTGACAACCGTAGGACTTGCTAATTCGATTCCGGAAGTAGGCACCTGGATGGTGTTAGTAACTACGGAAGCTGAATTGCGAGGGAGAGCGTTAAAATTTGACATGAGGAAGCTGCCTCCTTTGGAGGTTGCGAATCAGATGATAAAAGGCGGTTACATGCGGTTCCAATGCTCGTAGCCGTCTTCATCAATACTATTTCTGCTATGAATACTGCACATCTTCTAAAGGTAAGAAGTTACCCCGTGTAGGGGATGACCCCCCATCTGTATCTATCTTTGTACCGAAATTTGGGGTTGACATGGGCCACTTCCATAACTGGCGCAGCTTAGAGAGTCTTATAAACTCTGAATACGATCTATTTCTTGAGATTGCTCTTCAAACCTTGCAAAACTACCCATAATCGATTGAGTTGCGCTAGTAGGCAGGGTTTCATGGGAGGAAACTCTATTAACCATGCCTATCACAGGGCATATGTCATTTGGCATCCCTGAGTAAACATAAAGAACAGTACGATACAACGTTTGATTTTGATTACGGATTTACTATGTTCACCAAACGCATTAGGTACTGTCCCTCTCTCTGAGCAAGCACGCCAAGACGGAACGAAGCGATCGCTCACTTTAATCGATCGCTCCATCCCGTCTGTTATCCATCCCAAAAAGTCAGTAAACTTAGAACGCGCTGTGCAACCTGGAATTCACATCTTTCCTTTTCAAGGCAGCTAAGGGGATCTCAACATGAACCAGCCGAGTGGAGTGATTCCGTAGGCATCCTTGAAAAGAGACGCTTAAATGAAGTTTCACATTGCGTAACTAAAGCTAATTTGAACTGCCAACCGCTTGGGATTGTTGCTGAGGTTGCCCATCAGACTGAGATTGTTGCCCACTGATTTGGGGTTGATTTTGCCCAGTCAGGCTAACAGTCACCACTCGATTCTTTTCTTCCTCAGCTTTGGGTAGCGTCAAGCTCAAAACGCCATGTTTGAAGTCGGCTTGAACCCGGTCGTTTTGAATGCGAGCAGGCAGAGGAATCACGCGCTGGAAACTGCCATAACGAAACTCCGATCGCCGCACTCCTTTATCTTCTTGCTTGACTTCAGACTTGCGCTCTCCACGAATTGCTACTGCTTCTGCGGTCACTTTCACATCTAAATCATTTGGCTCAATGCCGGGAAGCTCCATCTTGAGTTGAATCTGGTCAGGCGTTTCGTGGATTTCTGCCGCTGGGACAAAGTTAGAGCTAGTGATATCAGTCTGAGCATCGCCACCGTTGTAAGACATCATTTGGTCAAACAAGCGATTCATTTGCCGTTGCATGATGTCAATGTCGCGAAATGGATCAAACCTAACGATCGCCATATTTTTTCTCCATTCCTAAACAATCTCTTGATCTCGAAAACCTATTTATTTAACGTGAATTCGACGAAATACTTCACTCCGACTGCAAATTCAGGAACGCCCCCTAAATCCCCCACAAGGGAGGGACTTTGAACTGGAATTCTTGTCTTAAAGTCCCCCAAAATTGGGGGGTTGGGGGGCAGAAGTGCAAGATAACGAAGCGAAAAGTTCTATCGAACTGACGTTTATTTAAGGCTCTCTATTAATCAATTAACCTCAATTTTTAAGACGGCTCACCTCTCCAAAGAGTTAGATTTGATACGGTTTTAGAAGAGGTAGAGAACCCTACTCTTAAAGTCGTGAAATCCGCTCACAGCAGAGTTTTTCAGCCTTTGCATAACCGCCATAATAGAGAAAGAGCAAAGCTGGAGAACAAATTTGTTGAGTACAATTGCGAGTCCCATTTCTGCTGCTGACACCCATCCCAAAGCGCGTTTGTGGATGCCCGATCGCGTCATTTTTACCCCCGCTGCCCTCGACGAACCCTGGGGACAGCAGATCCTTTCACGAGTCAGAGCCTTGGATCTGCCTGTTGAAGAGTTGCCCAAGAATCGGCTGACTGGCTTGCGAGGAGAGACTGAGCGCGAGACCTACAGCATTTCTAAGCGCACGATGGCCGTCGTCACTGCGCCGCCGAGTAGTTTGAAGTTGAGTCCGATTCCCCCGTCTGCGGATTGGCAGTTTCACTTAGCTGAAGGCTGTCCTGCTCATTGTCAGTATTGTTATCTGGCGGGCAGTCTCAAAGGTGCGCCTGTGGTTCGAGCCTTTGCCAATTTGCCTCAGACCTTGCAGAATTTGGGCAACTATGAGCGCCCTGGGCAGGCTACCTCCTTTGAAGTGAGTTGTTATACCGACCCATTGAGCATTGAGCATTTGACGGGCAGCTTGTCGGAGTGTATTCGCTACTTTGGCACCCGCGAGGATGGTTATTTGCGCTGGGTTTCTAAGTTTGATGGGGTTGATGAGTTGTTGGATCTGCCACACAATGGTCATACGCGCTGTCGGTTTAGTGTGAATGCGGCTCCGATTAGCGATCGTCTCGAAGGGGGGACTGCATCCGTTGCTCAGAGACTTCAAGCTTTGAGAAAGTTGGCATTGCCTCGTGAGCGTGGGGGTGGCGGTTATCCGGTTGGTTTGGTGATTGCGCCGATCATGCCGATCGAGGACTGGGAAGAGGAGTACGATCGCTTGTTTGACTCGATCAGTCGTGCTTTAGATTTTGACTGTGACCTGACGTTTGAGCTAATTTCTCATCGCTTTACCCCTGGCTCTAAAGAGGTTTTGCAAAGCTGGTATCCCAACAGCAAGCTAGAGATGGATGAGTCAAAGCGAGTCATGAAGCGCAATAAGTTTGGCGGGGTCAAGTATGTGTATGACTCTGACACGATGAAGACGATGCGCCGCTTTTTTGAAGGGCAGATTGGCGATCGCTTTCCTCAAGCGCAGATTCTCTATTGGACGTAGGTTTTGAGGGGGGTCACTTCCGTGGTGAAGTCTTCTGCCCCCCAATCTCCCAACTCTAGGAAGCTTTATGAGAAGTGTTTTGGTTCAAAGCTTTCCTAGAGCGGAACGTTTCGATTCCAGAACGGAACGATCGACTTCTAAAGCGGAAC
>NZ_JBJPHU010000029.1:0-50960 GCF_052939515.1 Phormidesmis sp. 146-33 | reverse complement strand
GTTTCGATTCCAGAGCAGAACGATCGCTACTTAAACCCCAACGTTTCTATTTCAGGGCGGAATGTTTCTATTTCAGAGCGGAAGAATTAACTTTCCAAACCCCAACGTTTCTATTTCAGAGCAGAACGATCGACTTCTAGAGCGGAACGTTTCGATTCCAGAGCAGAACGATCGCTACTTAAACCCCAACGTTTCTATTTCAGAGCGGAATGTTTCTATTTCAGAGCAGAACGATCGACTTCCAGAGCGGAACGATTAGGTTCTAAGCAAGAAAATTTTGCGTTTGAAGTGGATTGACCAATCGATTTCTTGAAGTGCTGCCGCTTCGTTGCTGGTTCAATTGGTAGGTTGACAGAGGTTTTTTGCTTCGTTGTTGTAGTCTTCTGCCCCACAAGATGCCAATTTTGGAGGACTTTCAGACAAGATTTTTAGTTCAAAGTCCCTCACTCGTGGGGGATTTAGCTTGCTCTCCCAGATTAACCACCGCAGCGAAAGATTTCATCGAATTGACGTTAATCACAGCTTGACGATCGCATCTCTGACCATTTTTGCCGTCGCGGGAGCCAGAAGAACGCCGTTACGGTAGTGGCCCGTTGCTAACAAAACCTGATTGTAGCCTGGGAGCAATTCAACAATTGGAGCCGGACGACCTTGAGGGCGAGGACGCAGCCCATACCAGGAGCGAATTGGCTTCGCATCCACAAGACGGGGACAGAAGGCGATCGCTTGATTGATCACGGCTTCCCATTGAGCGAGATCGGGCCGAAGTGGAGCCGCATCCTCCTCAAATTCGACCGTGGCACCTACCCAATAATCGCCACCACCCAATGGCACCAAATGCACATCATTTCCCGTAATTACAGGTTCTAAAGTCTGGAACGGCTTCTCTAATCGCAGATGAATCGCCTGCCCCAACACAGGACGAATGTCTACAGGTTGATTCATTGTTGCTGTCAGAGGAGTCGATCCTAGTGCCGCAGAAATCACGATCCAATCAGTAGCGATCGTGCCGTGTGAAGTGTGCAGTTCGTGGTCGATCGCCCCGGTCACCTTAGTATTGAACTGAAAAGTTGCCCCATTCTGTTGAGCGGCTTTGATCAGCGCATGAGTCAGCGCGACGGGATTGACCTGCCGATCGTCAGGAGAATAAATCGCCGCTTTCACCCCATCCAAACGCAACTGAGGAAAGTCAGCCCTCAGACGATCGACTTCCAAAATCTCCAGCGTCAAGCCCTGCGATCGTCGAATCTCAACCAGCCGTTCCCAGCGCGTCAAATCTTCTTCAAACTCCAGCATCAAGATTCCCTGTTGATTATAGGGAACCACACTTCCTGTCAAAGCTTCGAGTTCTGGAATCAGCGTTTCATAAGCTTGAAGACTCGATAGGCGCATCTGCAAATTTCGACCTTTTTCCTTTTTGCTGATTGCCCCCATCAACACCCCCAAAGCCGCCCCCGTCGAAGTCGGACAAACGATCAAATCAGCTTCAACAGGTGCAGGCAATTGATCAAACACCATCACTGTCAACTCTGAAATTTTGCTGAGTTCATACGCGATCGCCGCTCCAACAACCCCAGACCCCACGATCGCCACTTTCTGTCCCATAAAAACCAACCATCAAAACAATCATCAGCACCCCTCAACGCTAACAAACCACCCGTTCGATGAAGTTCTTTCGCTTCGGTATCCAAGTCTTCTACCTCCCAAGCTGCCAATTTGGGGAACTTTGAAACAAGCGTCTCGGTTCAATATCCCTCACTTATGGGAAATTTAGGAAACAACCCAATTTCTCACCAAAGGAAAGAACTTCATCAAGCTCACTCCTCACTCCTCACTCTTCCCTCCTCTCTCCTCCCTCCTCTCTCCTCTCTCCTCCCTCCTCCCTCCTCACTCCTCCCCCTCCCTCTCCTCCCAAGGTGCAACCGTGTACCATAAGTAAAATTACCTTCACCCTTTTCTATGAGACAGTCGTGGTGGCCACAACGCGCCCTGATGCCAGAGCCAGAAGAGTCAATTTTGTTTCGGATTTTGACTCAGACACTCGTCAGCATTGGCATCATCGCAACCGACATTGCCGCAGAAACCCATCTCAGCGTCTGGGCCATTCCACTTAGCTTGATTGGGGCAACCTGGAGTTGGATGCGGCGGCACGATCGCAACATTCCCACTAAGTTTGCGCTGGCGATCGCGATGCTCGTGGCTTTGGCAACTTTCTTCGTCAATCTGATCGGCAATCGAGAACTCAACGACACAAGGCTGGTCTTAGTAGAACTGTTGATTCAACTTCAGGTATTACACAGTTTTGATTTGCCGCGTCGCAAAGATTTGGGCTATTCAATGATCATTGGTTTAATTTTGATCGGGGTGGCGAGTACCCTGAGTCAAACCATGATCTTTGGCGTGTTGTTGCTGGCGTTCTTAGCGATCGCGCTTCCAGTATTGGTATTAGATTATCGATCGCGCTTAGGATTGAGTCGATCGACCAGTACAAAACTGACTTTACGCAAAGTTAATTTCTCCTCATTACCGTTTACGTTTGCAATCACGCTGGCGTTGGGCTTGATGATCTTTGCAGTGATGCCTCGATTTTCTGGCTACCAGTTGCGAAGTTTTCCGATGAGTCCGCAGATTCAATTACAGGGCGAATTTAATAACCGTCAAATTACCAATCCTGGCTATGTGAGAAACGGCAATCGAGGACAGGGCGCAGCCGGACAGGGCGCAGGAGCCGCTCGCAACGGTGAATCTGGGCAGATGGATAAAACCTTCTACTACGGATTTGGCGATCGCATCAATCAAAATCTGCGCGGGCAACTCGAACCCAAAGTCGTCATGAGAGTCCGATCGCAAGCCGAGGGCTTTTGGCGAGTGCAGGCCTTCGATCGCTACACCGGACAAGGCTGGGAACTGGCGCGCAACAATCAAACCAAAACGCTGAGTCGATCGGAATGGTCTTATCAATTTTTCTTACCCAGACCCGTCACCCTCAACAAAACCAAAGAGGTGATTCAAACTTATACGATCGTTTCTGAGTTGCCCAATCTGATTCCTGCGCTGACGCAGCCCAAAGAGCTTTACTTTCCCACAACAGAGGTGGCGATCGATCCTGAAGACGGACTGCGAGCGCCCCTACCCCTGGCCGAAGGCATCACTTACACCGTGCTTTCAGAAGTGCCTTACCGCGATCGTACCTGGTTGCAGAGAGCGCCCGTTGGCATTCCTAGAAACGGTCAATCTTATCTACAAATTCCCCCTCAGATCGCGGCCAAAGTGCGTCAAGAAACTCAGACGATTCTTTCAAAGTCAGAGAAAGCGATCACGTCTCCCTACGAAAAAGCGCTCTATCTGGCGCAATATCTCAAACAGCGCTACAGAATTCAGCCAAATTTGCCGCTGTTGCCCAAAGACGAAGACTTGACCGAAGCCTTTTTGTTCAAGTACAAAGGGGGCTATCCGGATCATTTCTCGACGGCGCTGACGATGATGTTGCGATCAATCGGCATTTCTGCACGGCTCGTCGTCGGCTTTGCTCCTGGAGAATTCAATCCATTTACGGGGCTGTATGTGGTGCGAAACACGGATGCCTATGCGATGACAGAAGTGTATTTTCCCAAGTTTGGCTGGTTTGCCTTTGATCCGATTCCCGGACATGACTTGATTCCACCTTCCATTGAAGAAGATCAGACCTTCTCCGTACTTCAGCGCTTTTGGCAGTGGGTTGCGGGTTGGTTGCCGTCTCCGGTTGCGGCGGTGTTAAATCGGGTAATGAGCGCGATCGTGCAGTGGCTTGGTGGCGTTTTAGGCTGGCTCGTTGGACTTTTTTCGAGAGGTTGGATTGGGCTATTTATTGGTCTGATTTTGGCGACCTGTCTGAGTTTTGTGGGCTGGCTCACTTGGCAAGGCTGGCAAAAAATTCGCTACCGTCGCTGGCTCAACAAACTGTCGCCGATGGAAAGTCTCTATCAACAAATGCTGAGATGGTTAGCGACGCAAGGATTTCGCAAACACCCGTCCCAAACGCCGCTGGAATATGCAAAACAGGCGCAAGACGGCAAACAAAGTCACGCTCAAATCATTCAAGACATCTCTCAGGCTTATGTCAGTTGGCGCTATGGAGGTGAATCCGCTAATTTGCGAGAGCTTCAGCAAAAGTTTAGGACAATGCGGGAGAAGAGCAAAACTTAGTTTCTACCATTAACGTCTAGCAACTCATCTCGGCATTCAGGAACGCCCAATTCCAATGTGGTCAAGTCGCTGAAAATCAGAGCGATCGAGCATAATCGGATAAGTTGAATCATCAATATGAGCTTCTATCTTTAAGACAAGGTGCTGACCAACTGCCACCTTCGGCAGAAACAGAGCAGGAATATAGACTCCTTGCTCTTCCATGAAACTATCGGTAAACATAGCAGGATGTCCAATTTCTTCCATTGAAAGCTGTTGTCGTTTAGATTGAAATTGATAGGGCATGGTGTCTCTTTCTGAAGACAAACTTTCAACCATCCCTGTGCTGTCGTAGACACGGTACATGGTACAGCAACCTGTATCACTATGTAAGTAGTAGATAGACTCGGTGTTGAGATATTTTGCCAGTGCTTCAGCATCTTGCTCAGTCGAATTTCCCCCTCGAAGACTATCAATCAAAGTCCATTCGTGACTCGGAAACTGAAACACAATAAAATCTTGTCCAACGATTTCGATTTCGCGGTCATAGACATCTTGCTGCCAAACCTTCGCCTGCCGAATTTGAGTAAACGCAGAGGCAACCGCTTGAATGGGTGCTTTGACGATCACAAACGAGGTGTTAAACTCAAACGATTCAACTCCTCTGCATTGTTCAATTGAACTCATTCTTTAAGTCCTTGCGGGTGATGGTTTTACTGAATCCCTAATTTGTTGCGTTGAATCTGCTTGATCAACTTTGCCATGTTTTCCGCTCTACTTGACTGTCCTCGTTTGCGGTAGGCCTCTTCAGCATTGCTAAAATCAGTTATCGCATTGCTAAAATCACTCGCAGTTCCTCCTGCCAGACCTAACCCAAATTTAGCCCAAGCGCGACCCACGTAAACGTCTCCATCATCAGGATAAGCATCGATCGCCTGAGTGAACACAGAAATTGCTTCTTGATACTTTTTCTCCCCTACCAAAGTCTGTCCCTGCTTAAAGATTGCAAACTTTTCTAGATCGTAGTCGCTGCTAATGTAATTATTCATCGCTTCACTAGGCTTGCATAGGTCGTCAAGGTCTTGTTGTTGCTATTCAAATTAAGGCATTGCTGAATTACGGTATGAATTGCCCCCAATATGGAGGAGAACTAAATGTTCAAAGTCCCCCAATTTTGGGGAATTTAGGGAGCGAAAAGATGGACACCTCTCACAGATTCATCCCTTCAATCAACACCGCCCAAATTAACTTCGTAACACAACAATTCCTCTTTAGGGTTTGACCAAATCCTCCGTTATGGTGAGGAGACTCAAATCGCGATTTCCTAGCCTGAAACAGACACTTGTAGAGCCAGCAAAAGCTCTATTTTTAGGACAGGAGCGATCGTATGAAGAACATGAAACCAGGTCAGTATTTTGCCTTATTCACGGGCATCTTTTTTATCGTATTTGGAATTTTAGGGTTCATCCCGGCTTTGCAGCATCCTATCAATGTGATCGAGGCACATGACGGTATTGAGGTACAGTTGGGCTATTTGTTTGGGCTGTTTCCTATTAACCCAATTGAGAATGGCCTCTACAGTATTGTGGGAATTTTGGGACTCGTCTCAGCGATCGGTCTGGGTGGATCTCGCATCTATGGGCGCGGATTGGCCTTCTTTTTTGGGCTGCTGGCCGCCTTTGGACTGGTGCCCGAATTTAGTACCGGATTTGGCTTGATTCCCATCTTTGGCAACGATGTCTGGCTTCATGCGATCGTCGCGGCGATTTCCTTCTACTACGGCTTTATTGATTCTCCAGGGCTGCTTGAAATCGCCAGCCAACCTCCTCAAAACTCTGCGGCTGCCCATAGTCGATAGTTCTGAGTAGTCAGTGAAATAAGCGGGAATGGGGCAGGTTTTGCGATCGCATTCATTCCCACCCGTCTAGCTTAGGATCGTGAATTGAATAAGATCGATGATTGCCTGATCGCTTCGCCCCCTAAATCCCCCATTCTGGGGGACTTTGAGAAAGCAGACATTCTAGAATTTAAGGCAGTTTCGCGGTTCAAAGTCCCCCAAATTTGGGGGATTTAGGGGGCAGAAGCCGAATCAAACGAAGCGAAACCGCGAGAATTACAGGTTGTTTAATTCACGATCCTTAGAGTCATGGGTTCAATACCTAGTGAATGAAGTTAGCTTCGCAGGTGCCTTCAACAGGGCTACCAACAAAGTTTTCTTCACGAATTGCAAGGATTTCCCAATCTGCGAATGTAGACCTTGTTCTTATCGACGCAGTTTGAACCGCCAGCCAGATTTAAGCTAATCGCACTACATCGCCCGTGGCATCTCGGCTCGTGCCGCCATAGACATTACTTTTAGCAACACAGTCTTAAGCTCCTCGCGATTGTGGAAGCTGTCAAACCGTTGCAACAACTCACCTTCTCGAAACAGTAAGACCGTTGGCAATGTTTTGATCCGATAGCCGCTGGACAATTTGAGATTTTCATCTGCATTGATGCCAACGATCTTGATCTGCTCATTCCAATCCGATCGCAGCTTATCCAACGAGGGTTCAATCAATCGACAAATGCCACACCACGGTGCCCAAAAATGGACAATAACGGGCATTGAAGATTCCAGCACTTCCTTCACAAACACCTGTTCGCTGATCGAAGACCGCATAGTTTCTTTTTATTATTGCTGTTTACTATTGCTTTGGGATCATCCTACCAGGGTACGCGGCTTGTTGCATCAACTAATATCGGATGGGCCCACCAAAGTAGTCCGATAAAAATGGAGACCCCCACGTAGGAAGGACGCAGAAACTCTTTCCACTCAAAGGTTTGACGCTTTTGCACGATAGCCGCAAACGGCATAATAGATGTCCGCTCCCTGACTTTCTCAAACGCCTCTCCATACCGGGCGCTGAGACGACGATCGCCATGCCACACGCCAAATAAATGATGCAAGATCAGCCCGATCGAGGTGACGATTGTAAAAGTCGTCCCCAACCATAGGGTGTGAGCAATACACCAGATCACCTGACCCACCATTTGCGGATGGCGCGTGACCCGAATGATGCCTGACTCAAACAGATGCACTTCAGGCTTTTGAATGGCCGCAATTTCAAGCAGATTGAATGTAGCCGGATAGAGAAAAAAGAACGAAATCGCAGAGAGAACCCAAACAAAACTCTGCACACCCGGAACGCCTTGAGCTTGCCAAAGCTGTAACCCATCGTAGCGGTGATTGTAAAAGTAAATGATTACAGGAACGGCGATCGAGAGACTAACGATCGCAAATAACACTCGATAAAACCTTGCTCCAATTCGCTTTTCGGCCCAGGGGCGCAGAGCCGCCAAACCGCTGTGAGCGATCGCAAACCCAGTTAACAGTCCAAAAATTATCCAATGGCTGGGAGTGAGCCAGTCAAACGTCATAACGCGAAAACGGCGAGGGGGAATCAGAATTTTCTCACTATCTACTAGCTTACAGGTCAGACCATCTTTTGTTGAGTCCCTAGTCTAGAAAGGCTTTGAGGTTGAGCGTGTGCAGTTTGCCTTGTCCTTGATGCCAGGTGGCGACCAGCAAGCCAGATTCACCAAAAGACGCGATCGCGCAAGGGTTCGTTAATCCTGTAATGCGGCTGAGTCCGTGTCCGCTGTGGTCGATTAATACAAGCTGTCCCTGTTCATCGATGAGACTGTAGCCCTCGGCGATCGCTGCCAAAAATTTCGGTTTGATTTTGAGAGGGATTCGCAGCAAACTCAACGGTTTGAGGTTAATTAACAACAGAGATTTGGGATGGTTGGGTTCGATGGCTGCCAGTTGGTAAGATGATCTCCCCAAAATGACGCGATCGAGGTGAACCGGAAGAGACACCTGACCGATCGTTTGACTACGACGATTAAAAAATTCTAGATGAGTCCCCGCCGAGACGCGAGAGATCGCAACCAAATGGCGAGAATCCAGAACAATCAGTTTGAAGAGATTTGCAGAGCAAGCGATCGGCGGCTGAGTCACTCTAAAGTCAGGGAGCCGCCCAATTTTGAGAGACTGAGCCTCCGATGACACCGCAATCCAGCGACCCTGGGCCTCAATATCTACCACCAACGGTTGCTCAGTTTGAATAAGTGGCTTAAGAGATGGGAGCAGGGTGATCGATCGCGCCGTCACCACAAAACAGCCCTGCGGACGAATCAGTAATTCTCGAATCGGTTCAATCAATTGGGTTAGTAGCCCTTCTTGACCTCGTTGACGACCAATCGACAGCAGCCCTTTGGGATAGTCTCGACCCCAGATCTGACTGCCCCTTTCTAGCTGAGTGACGGTCAACGCTCTCGACGATCGACTCAAATAGCGATCGTACCCCGAAATCGGAGAAGACTCGATCACAGCCAGACGCTCGATCGGATACCGCACAATCTCCTCCCGCAAACTTTGTAGAGGATGCGCCAACAAAACGCTCGTAGAAGCGAGGAGTGAAAAGTTGGGCGACCGTGGGTTAATTTTCAACTCTGGGCAACTTTGCAGCACCGATTTGAGCGCCAACAACATCTCAGCCGCCGAATGAAAGCGTCGTGCCTGAAGCTTTTGCAGTGACTTTAATAAAAGACTTTGCAACGGAGCAGGCACACAATCTGGAATCTGTACCGATTGATTGAGATGAGCCGACATCAACTCTGAAGGAACGCCAGAAAACGGTCGATGCCCCACCAACAACTCAAAGAGGAGAATCCCGATCGCATACAAATCAGTCGATCGAGAATATTGCCCATAAAATCGCTCTGGAGCCATATACGCAGGGGAACCCGTCAGACTGTTGCTGTTTTGTTCGAGTTCTTGGCTGAGACGAGCAATGCCAAAATCAGAAATCCGGGCAGACCAACCCATCGGTTGCAGACTGAGCAAAATATTTTCTGGCTTGATGTCACAGTGAATAACCCCATTGTTGTGGGCGTGGTCGAGTCCGGTCAGCACATCGGCTACCAGTTTGACACTCAAGGCGGGATGCAGACGATATTCCATGAGCGATCGCAGCGTCCCGCCTTCGCAATAATCCATGACCAGATAGCGGCGATCGTCTACATGCTCCAACGCTTGAAACGCCACAATATGCGGATGCTGCAAACTCGTGAGAAAGCGTAATTCTCTCAAAAATTGTCGAGTCGGAAAGCGCGATCGCTCCAACGCTTTGAGCGCAACAATCTGCCCAGTTTTGCGGTGAATAGCACAATAGACGCGACCAAACTGCCCCTGTCCAACCAATCCCAGGAGGCGATATTTCGATCGATTTAACTCTGGCTGTGACACACGATAGGGGGCGTTTTAAATCTGAGAGTTGGAGCGAAAATCAGAATATTTGACAGTACGAGACGCAACCGTACGAGATGCAAAACTCTAATCTCAAAGTCCTCAGAATGGGTTGGGGGGCAGAAGCGCCAAGCAGCAGCGAAGCGAAAGAACTTGATCTCTTCGAGTTACCCGCAGAGTTTGAGCAGAATAGCGTCGTGATCTAGATGACCTTCGACGAGCGCCTCGGCCGGTTCTACCCGGTTTTGGAGTCCGATGATAAAGCGATTGCAGTCTGCCTCCATTGACTCACAGCTTGTCTGCACACAGTACAATTCTCTCCCGGCAAGCTGACTAAAAAATGCAGCCAAAATCCCCGCTTCGAGAAAGCAGACGGGCAACCCAGTCGGAGGGGCTTGATTAGCAAAGGGCGAATTCCAGGTTTGAACGATCAAAAAGCCGCGATGGTGGTGCGTCTGATCTAAGTCCATTTTGCCCCAGCCATAGGTAATCCAGCATTGCTTGAGTGATTGCAAAAAGTCAGCCATCACCATGTCACTGAGCGGTGTCCCGTAGTAATCAGACAACTCTTCTCGAAAGCGATTGTAAAAGTTTTTGCCCCACCAGCGACCACAGTTAAACAACACCAGCTTAGAAGCCTGTCCCGTCTCTTTGGTCAGCCCAGAATAAATGGCTTGCAGCAGGGTTTGGGGCAGGGCCAGCAGACGATCGCCCCGACGACTTTCGAGCAGCCCCATTTCTAGATCGCCTCGGACGTAGACTTCATTGGCGTAATAATTGGCAGGAAGACGATCGGAGGTGAGGAGGTCGGCAACAGAAATCATGGGGGGTGAGGGAGGGAGGAGGGAGGAGGGAGGAAAGTAACTGTTCTGGTTGGTTCTAGTTAATGAAGTCCCCCAGAGTGAGCAGCTTGGGGGGGCAGAAGCGCAGAGCAACGAAGCAAAAGAACCTCATCGAATTCACGCTTTTTAGAACATACCCGCGATCGTGAGGAGATCTTCGTCTGGGTCAGATTGGATAAAGGCGCTTTGAACGAGGGTGAAGAAGGGTTCTAGAGCGGCCATTTGTTTGGGCGTGAGGGTGGTTTTGAGGGTTTGGAGGGTTAGTGAATAAACGGTGGTGTCGATCGCTTGGGTGCTGTGTAGCTGAACTGAATCGCTCAACCAATGGAGGAGACGCGATCGCACAAAATTTTCATCGGCCAACAACATGCCCATTGCACAATAGCGCAGTACTAGAATGCCATTTTTGAGACTGCGTTCTAAAACGTCTAGCTTGGTGTCGGGCAGCTTGAGTTGAAGTTGGTCTGCCACCTGCTGCATGATCGTCAATTCTTGGTCACGCAGGGCACGATAGGCGCTAATCCGTTCGGGGAGAGAAACGACGTATTTACCCAGGCTTCGCAGTTCCTCTGTTTTGAGGTAGCGACTTTCGGCTTCGTCAAACACAGTTTCGATCGGAGATTGCATAGCAAAAAATAAAATTCAACAACAGTTTTAGAACCTAGCCAAAGAGATCTGAAAAATCTGTCAGCGTGAATGTGCCGTCTGAGTCTGAGGCGATCGGCGCTTCGACAATAGGTAGAGGCGCTTTGTTGAAACTTGCCCCCTCCCAGTTAACCGCCGCAAAAAACTGACCCACACTTAGCGTAAGCTCCAAAGAAATATTTTCGTCGAGGAGTGACGCGAATTGGATATCTTGTACGGCGATCGAGTGGTCATCCCAATTGCAGGTTTTGAAGAATTCTTGAACGGAGGAGTCCAGCCAATTCTGACCCTGAGCGGGAAATGATCCAGCACTCATTGCAATTCTCCTGCCCGCAGCCGCTTTTCGATGTCTCGTGCGGTCGCTCCTTCGTTGAGCCAGAATGAGGCTGCATCAATGCGCTCTTGGCCGCCCAGCAGAAATTTACAGTAAGTCTCGCCCATCGAGTAACACTGAATCTCAATGCAACTGAGTTGTTTTTTCACCAATTCGGTAAAAAATCCAGCGTACAGTCCGGCATAAAGATAGCAGACAGGCTTGCCCACATCGCCCAGCGTTCTCGCCACAGCGGAATCAAAAACGTTGATGAACATAAAGCCTTGCTTGCGATCGCCCATATCGACTTCCCAGCGACCCCAGCCTTGAGAGGTAAACGGCCACCACCAGGTTTCGAGCAAAAACATCAGATTGGTCTGACGCATGTTGCGATCGTATTCTTTCTCAAACCACTTCTCAAAAAAGAACGCATCCTTCTGGCCCCACTCACAGCCGATCGTGTACATTGTCGCCGCCGAAGCGTCTCCGACTTCTTCTTCTAATCCCTCAACTAGACCGATGATAAAGTCCTCAGTCGTCAACACATTTTGGCTATCATTCCAGTCGATGATGTTGCCGCGATCGGGGTCAAATTGAAAAAAGTCTTTGAAACCGTAGTGGTTGTGGCGTTTGGGGTTCTTGAGTTTCGCGGGGTTTTGATTAAAAAGAGCAGTCGCCATCATCTTCTCCTGCAAAGTCTAGTGGGGGCGCAAATCACAGTCAAAAATGGCTGACATGACCGTGAAACGAGTGATTGGGTTGAGTATTCCCTTGGTGATTGAGAACTAACGGCTAGACGGTGCCCAGCATTCGACGGTTGACTTCTAAGATTGGCAAGAATACGTTGGCTTGAGCGGGGCTGAGGTGTTGTTTGACGACTTCCTGCATCACAGTGTAGGTGACATTGCAGCTTCGTTGAGCGCCAAAGGCTCGCATAATGGTTTGAAACCAAAACAAAAACCGTTCTCTCAGGGTCTCCGGGTCGTCTACCAGCATCGCAACTGCCGAATATCGCAACACGCGCAAAGTATCTCGCTTCCATTTAATCGTGATGTCATCATTGCCACTGCGAAAAAGAGCGGGGTCGATCGCCTGCATTTTGGCTTGCACCTGCTGCATAACTAGCGCCTCACAGCCTTGAAGTTTTTGGTAGGTTTGGACGCGCAACTCAAACGATCGCACATAATCCGTCAAAAAGCTCAATTCTTCGTCAGTGGCGTACCGGCCTTCTGCCTCCAAACTCAAGCGCTGCATCTGGCTCAACATGTGACTTTCTCTCCGAATTGGTGGTTTTGTACGCAGCATTCCCAGATTTGGAAGAGCGGTAACGAGAACGTGAGCGGTGAAGCCTGAAACCAAAGGTGAATTATAGACGATGTGAGCTTTCTGTTCAAATTTCCCATTATCAGGGGAGTTTAAGGAGGTTTCGGTCGGACTGATCTTCTAAATTTGACGAATGGTGCCATTCAGTTTTTGATTGCTCCTCTTAACCGCCAGATGAATTTGAGAAATAATTGGAGACGTTAAAGCTCGTGGTGTCCTGGATTTTTTTGAGCATCGATCGTGTGATCAGTTTTCCAGATTCGACCAAAACTTGTCCGGTCAGGGGGTGCAGCAGGTCTTGTTCGGCGCGGCGGCCAATCAGGTCTTCGATGTCTTTGATGGAGTTAATATACATGCCGGGGGGCAGTTCGACGACGACTCCATCTTTGAGAACACAGGCCTGACAAGCGAGGCGAGAGTTGGATTTGCAAGAGGTAATGACTTCTAGGGTGCGCTGTTCTCGACGGTTGACGGGCGAAAGAGACTCCATGCCTTCTCTGACATAGACGTGACAAGTCGCACACATACCGCGGCCGCCACACTCTCTCAAAACGTCTAAATTTTTATTGATCAACACTGAAAGCAGGTTGCCGTTGGTTTCGACAGAAGTTTGCTGGGCGATCGGTTCGAGTCTGACAATTTTGGCCATCGTAGGTTGGGTAGGTAGCGTGAGGAAATGTGAGTTCGTCAGTTCGATTGAGTTTGTCGCTTCGTTAAAAAGCGCTTCTGCCCTTCAAGTTGCCCATTCTGGGGGACTTTTAGCCCCTTTAGGAAGCAGATCGGATTGACAACCGTAGTGAGAGATTTCACCGAATTCACGTTAATTTAACGTCAGTTCGATAGGAGTTTTTCCGCTTCGTGATTCAGCTTTCTGCCCCCCAACCCCCCAATTTTGGGGGACTTTAAGCCAAGAATTTCAGTTCAAAGTCCCCCGAAATTGGGGGATTTAGGGGGCTGCCTGGATTTTTAACCGTAGTGAGAGATTTCATCGAATTCACGTTAATTTAACAGCAGAAGTTTTTGTTGAGCATCAAAAGCGTTTTGTTCGACGATCGCGCCAAAATTTCGCACAACCTGAGAACAGCGACGAATAAAGGCTGCCACCCAATCACGAATCCACTGGTGCTGCTGGTCGGTTACGGCGTCCGTCACTTCGCCCACAAAGGTCATATGAGCCGCTCGATCGATCTGAAATTTGCTCAACCATTCACTTTCAGGACGAGTCGTTTTTAAGTAATTGACAATTACAGCCGTTCCTAAAAACTGAGTTGTAAAGGTGTTGAGGTGATTAAATGCCGCTAGTAGATCGCGCAAAGTAATAATAGCTTGCTCTGTTACAGCGGTTTCGACACCCGCAGCCAGAGAAGAATGGGTCACGCGCCGATCGATAGCGAGTGAATTTTGGGTTGCTGCGATCGCGTGCAAAACGCTGATTGTCCCTTCAAAGTCTGACTCGATTGAGGCTTGCAGAGGAGCGATCGCCCTTGAATACGCTAAAAAATCTAAATCTCGACGCGCCAACACCAGCAAAACTCGTCCAGATTGCAGCTTATAAATGTAAGCTTGATACTCCAAAAACTTTAATTCAAAAGACTCAAACCCATCGGGGATCGTTTCAACAACCTGTAGGATACCTTGTGACAGGGCTTCTTTTTGCTGAAAGTTAATAGCCTGATCATTTCCATAAAAAAAAGATTGTGATCTCTGTGGGTTACCCGCAGGGGGTTGCTTTAAGTTGCTCGCAAAGGGCCGCCCATCCATTAGGGCAATTCCGGCAATTCCTGGTAAATTCAGAAAGTCCCAGATCACTTCCTGTTTCATAAATTCTTTAAGTTACGTTTCTGTACAATACATGCCACATCTTTCTTTTAGGGAGATTCTATGGATTGGTGATGTTTTTGGTCGTCTCTACATTGCCATCGGGGGTTTTTCACAGGTTGCTTTCTAAACTTCAATTTGAGTCAACTTTTATTTCAGGCTCCTTACACACTTCAGGTTTAGCCGTATGTCTGACCTTCCTTTTACTTTGGATCAGTTACGCATTCTTAAAGCGATCGCCAGCGAGGGGAGCTTTAAACGCGCGGCTGACAGCTTATATGTCTCTCAACCCGCCGTCAGTCTCCAGGTACAAAATCTAGAGCGCCAGTTGGATGTGCCTCTGTTCGATCGCGGGGGGCGACGAGCGCAACTCACCGAAGCTGGACATCTCTTACTTAACTACGGTGAAAAAATTCTCACCCTTTGTCAAGAAACCTGTCGGGCACTAGAAGATCTGCAAAATCTCCAGGGCGGTTCACTCATTATTGGAGCCAGTCAAACGACCGGGACTTATTTGCTACCGCGCATGATTGGGATGTTTCGCCAGCAGTATCCCGATGTGGCCGTCCAGCTTCATGTGCATTCGACTCGACGCACCTCCTGGAGCGTAGCCAACGGGCAGATTGATCTGGCGATCATTGGAGGCGAAATTTCTCCCGAACTGCAAGACACGTTAGAGATTATCCCTTACGCCGAAGACGAACTGGCCCTGATTTTGCCGACGTTGCATCCGCTGGCTCGCACAGAAGTCATTCAAAAAGACGACCTGTATCGCTTGCAGTTTATCGCGTTGGATTCACAGTCCACCATTCGCAAAGTCATCGATCAGGTGTTGGCTAGATGTGGCATCGAAACCCGCCGCCTCAAAATTGAAATGGAACTGAACTCGATCGAAGCCATCAAAAATGCCGTTCAGGCCGGATTGGGTGCGTCATTTGTGTCGATCTCAGCGATCGAGAAAGAGTTGCAAATGGGAATGCTGCACCGCGCCAAAATTGATGATGTCGTCGTCAAACGAATGCTGTCGGTGATCATCAACCCCAATCGCTATCGATCCAAGGCTGCCGAAGCGTTTTGTCGAGAAATTTTACCCAAATTTACCAACCAGCCTGTCGCCTTTGAGCGCAAACAAAGTCCTTATCCAGAACCGCAAAACCTGCGGGCAATGCTTCAGGCCTCCAATCAAAATCGCTTAACGCCCGATCTCGATTAATACTAAAAAATAGTGCCAGTTTCATCCCTGGTAAGCTAAGTTAGAATTGGATGCTTCCACACCGCAGTTATGCAGCTTCATTGCACACGCCCCGGCTGCTCAAGACCGATTAATTTCTTTAGCGATCTTGACGACTCCACCACGCTAAAGACCGTACAGCAAAAGTTTTGTACCCACTGCGGGATGCCCTTAATTCTTTTGGGTCGCTATCTGCCGACTAAGCTTTTGGGTCAAGGTGGGTTTGGGGCGGCGTTTTTGGCGCGCGATCGCTACACTCCGGGCCTGCGACAATGTGTGGTCAAGCAGTTTCAGCCATCGGGACAACTCTCACCCACTCAACTACAAACGGCGCAAGATTTGTTTGAGCGCGAAGCCGAAGTGCTAGAACAGCTTGGATCACAGCATCCTCAGATTCCCGATCTGTTTGCTTATTTTGAGTTGGCGGTTCCCAATCCCTACAAAGGCTCAGAAGACAAGTTTTTCTATCTCGTTCAAGAGTTTATCGACGGCAAGAATTTAGAAGAAGCGTTAGCTGAAAAGGGCAAATTCTCAGAAGCAGACGTGTTAGAGGTGCTGAGAGAAACGCTCAAGGTGCTGCAATTTGTCCATGAAAACGGCTCCATTCATCGCGACATCAAACCCTCCAACGTCATGCGCCACCGCAACGGACGGTTTTATCTCCTTGATTTTGGCGCTGTCAAGTTTGCCACCAAGGCCGCTGGAAGTAGCAAAGCTTCGACGGGCATCTACTCGCTAGGATTTGCCCCACCCGAACAAATTGCTGGAGACGAAGTTTATCCCTCGACCGATCTGTATGCCCTGGCAGTCACCTGCATCATGCTGCTCACGGGCAAGCAAACCAAAGAATTATTTGATGCCTATAAAAATGTTTGGAAGTGGCAAGTTTACGCCCAACCCAGTCCCCGTCTGGCCAGCGTGTTAAATAAGCTGTTATTGCCGCAGCCCAGTCAGCGTTATCAATCGGCCGCCGAAGTGCTGGAGGCTTTGACGGCACGATCGCACCCTGTTGTTCCCCCGGTGGCTCCGCAGCCCGTTCAGTCGCAGCCCGTTCAACCTGTGGTGACTCAGCAATCTGCTCCGCTGCCGATTCAGCCCGCCGTTCCGCCACTTCCGATCGCGCCCCCTCGATCGGTTCCCGGTTTCTCGACTTTGGAGCTTTTGGGCAACGCCGCATTCACTGGATTTGAGGGAGGATTGTTGGCGATCGCTCTCTTTAGCCTTCCCCTGTCTCCTGTGATTAATGCGGGTTTGTGGCTGGTGCTGTCGGGCATTCTCGTTCTAGCTCAGTCGCGACGAATTATTGAAAAAGTCGATCTGCTGATTTTGATTGCGATTACGCTGGCGGTACTTTTGATTTTCCCAGGGTTGTCTACGGCGCTTAAATTGTTGTCGTTAAATGGATTTGAGGGCGTGTTGATCTTGGCCGCCTTTGGGGGATTGGTGGCGATCGCCGTCACAGCCGTTTTTCGCCTGATTTATAAACTTTTGAGCAATATTCTTTAGACGTTGACGATTCAGTAAAGAGTCTTGAGGAATTTACGGATCTGCTACTGAAGCCATAGTCTATAAGTCGATTTGCATAAAAGCTCTCCTAGAGGAGAGATGTAAAAAGACGACTGGCGAGGTCTGCGACATGGCTAAACGAAACGAAACGACGCTGCTGGTTTTGGCACTTCTAATCACAGCAACCTTGTTGGGAGTAGGATTCTGGTTGTTTAGAGGACTGTTTTCTCCGCCAGGTCAGTCGCCCTCAGTCAGAAGCAACCTCCAATCAAAAGATCGCGTCAGTCTGGGTGACAAACTGTTGATTATTGCCAACGCAAGTCAGGCAAAACAAACTGGAATTGAGGCGTTTGCCAAAAAAGATTATGAGACAGCCGTGACTAAGCTCAAAGCGTCTCTCAAAGACAATCGTAATGATCCAGAAGCGCTGATTTACTTGAATAATGCTCAATTGCGGCTTGATCGAAAATCTCCGCTCAAAATTGCTGTCAGCGTCCCGATCGGCAGCAACCTTAACGTCTCTCAAGAAATTCTCAGAGGAGTCGCTCAAGCCCAAGATGAATTAAACCGACGGGCTGAGATCCCTTTAGAAGTGGCGATCGCCAACGACGACAACAATCCTGAAATCGCCAAACAGGTCGCCGCAGAATTCGTCCAGGATGCCAGCGTGTTAGCGGTCGTGGGACATAACTCTAGCGATGCGTCGATCGCGGCTGCCCCAATTTATGAACAGGGAAAGCTGACGATGATTACCTCGACTAGCTCGGCGGATGCCATTTCAGGAATCGGCAGCTATGTGTTTCGCGTGGTGCCCAGTAGTCGGCTGACGGCGGATGTGTTGTCCAGATATGTGCTGAAGACGGCCCGCAAAACCGCGATCGCCATCTGTCTCGACTCCAAATCACCCGATAGTCAATCCTTTGCAAACAACATGATTTCAGCGATGACGGCAGACGGGGGAAGGTTTGTCAATATTGGCTGTGATCTGGCGGCCCCTGACTTTAGAGCAGACGCAATCGTCTCCAAAGCAGTCAGCAGTGGGGCAGAAGCACTGTTGTTGGCTCCTCAAGTGGACAGACTCGATGCTGCTATCAATGTGGCCCGAACCAATCAAGGTCGGCTGCTATTAGTGGGCAATCAGACGATGTATACGATCAACACGCTCAAACTGGGACAGGCGGACGTAAATGGGTTGGTGTTGCCCGTTTCGTGGCATCCCGATGCAATTGCCAACAATCCTTTCACGGTCAGTGCCAATCAGTATTGGGGCGGGCGAGTCAACTGGCGAACAGCAATGTCTTATGACACGGTGTTGACGATCGTCGCAGGTTTAAAATCAAACAGCAGTCGAGACGGATTGCAAAAAGCGCTGTCAAGTCCAGATTTTTCGACAATGGGAGCAACCGGAAAAATTCAGTTTTTGCCATCGGGCGATCGCAGTGGTGCCCCAATTATGGTGCGGGTGCAGCCAGGCGCTCAGTCAGAAGGGTACGAGTTTGCACCGATTAAATTTTAAGTTTGATTGCTCTCTACTGGTTGAATGTGATGTCCCAAAAAAACGAAACGCCCGTTCTGATTCTTTCACTGTTGATTACGGCAGGTCTGCTGGGTGGCGGATTTTGGTGGTTTTCTCAACGGTTTAGCCCAAAAACGGACACGGGCACCGGGGAAACCATCGGACTCAGCAATGGGGCACCCACGATCGCCCTTTCAGACCGGATTAGTCAGGGTGAAAAGATTCTTTTAGAAGAGCGATCGGACAACCCCGCGTTTTCTCAAGCAAAAGAAGCGGGCACCGGGGCGATGAAAGCTCAACAGTACAGCCAAGCAGTGACCTTATTTGAATCGGCGCTGCAAAAATCTCGCAATGCCCCAGAGACGCTAATTTATCTCAACAATGCCCGCATCGCCAACAACAAAGCTTATACGATCGCGGTCGCCGTCCCGATCGGGACTGATTCCAATGGCGCAGCCGAAATTCTCAGAGGGGTAGCCCAGGCGCAAACCGAAATCAATCAAGCAGGCGGCGTGAAGGGGGTGCCGTTGAAAGTTGCGATCGCCAACGATGACAACAGTGCCAGCATCGCTCGACAAATCGCCAGTACCTTTGTGCAAGACCCTCAAATTCTCGGTGTGGTGGGGCACTATGCCAGCGATGTCACCTTGGCAGCAGGCAGCGTCTACAACGCAGGAGAACTCGTCAGCATCTCGCCCATTAGCAGTACCGTCAAGCTGTCTGGCTTTGGCAAGTATGTGTTTCGCACAGTGCCCAGCGATTATGTAGCCGCGAGAGCCTTGGCAGACTACGCCCTCAAAACGTTGCAGCAAAAGAACTTTGCCGTCTTTTTCAATTCTCAGAGCGACTACAGCATGTCTCTCAAGTCAGAGTTTGTCACCGCGGTCTCTCTGGGTGGGGGCACCGTGTCTGGTGAATATGATCTGTCCTCTGGGGATTTTGGCGCGTCTAGGGCGATCGACCAGTCTCTCAAACAGGGTGTCAAAGTGCTGATGTTAGCTGCCAACACCGGGACATTGAATAAAGCACTTCAGGTGGTTGACGCTGCCCAGCAACGGGTTAATCTTTTGGGAGGTGATGATGTGTATTCGCCCAAGATACTCCAGGCGGGAGGACAGCAAGCAACTGGGATGGTCGTTGCGGTGCCCTGGCATATTGACGGCAATCCGGGGTCGGCGTTTCCTGCCAAATCTCGGCAGCTTTGGGGAGGAGATGTGAGTTGGCGATCGGCGATCTCTTATGATGCCGTTCAAGCCTTTGCAGGCGCGCTAGAAAAAAGTCAGACGCGATCGGGCATTCAGGCGGCGTTGGTGGCTGCTGATTTTTCGGCGGTGGGGGCATCGGGCGCGGTGCGGTTTTTGCCATCAGGTGATCGCAATGCGGGCATTCAGTTAGTGAAAGTTTCTCCTGGTAATCGATCGGGTTCAGGGTTCGATTTTGTTCCTATCGCTCGTTGAGCAATGATTTTATGTCTCAAAAGAACGAAACTCCGGTATTAATTGCTTCACTATTGATTACAGCGGGTTTGTTGGGCGGTGGTTTTTGGTGGTTTACGCAGCGATCGGGTGTGGATGTCGGCAAGTTGACTCCGCAAGAATCGCCCAATCAGTCTCCCAATCCCCGACCCATGTACTACGACCTAGACCAAACACAAAAGTCTCAGCCCCGATCGCCCAATCAGTCTTTCAATCCTCCATCCGGACAAGCCGGAGCCGCTAATTTTTCTCAGATTCAGAACGTTCCGTCGGGGCTGTTTAGCTATGGAGGCAGTACGTCTTGGGCACCGATTCGCGGCTCGATCGATACCGCTATTCAATCCACACGACCTGAATTTCGCTTGCGCTATGTCGATCCGGTGGGCAGTCCGCCGAGTTCTGGATTGGGGATCAAAATGCTGTTAGATGGGCAGATTGCCTTTACGCAGTCCTCGCGTCCGGTTTTAGAAACGGAGTATCAGCAGGCCCAACAGCGCGGCTTTACGCTCAAACAGATTCCTGTGGCGATCGATGGCGTTGCGGTGGCTGTCAATCCTGGTTTGGCTGTGCAAAATTTGACCATCGATCAACTTAAATCAATTTACAGCGGCCGCGTCAAAAACTGGCAAGAACTAGGCGGCCCCAATCTAGCAGTCACTCCGTTTTCTCGATCGGCGACCTCTGGCGGCACTGTTGAGCTATTCATCGAAACCATTTTGGGCGGTCAGCCCCTTGCCAACGATGTGCAAATTGTCTCAACCACGACTCAAGCCCTTCAGCGATTGGCGGCGACACCGGGAGGCATCTATTTTGCATCCGCGCCCGAAGTGGTTCCACAATGCACGATCAAACCGTTGGCGATCGGACGGACTGCCGCTCAGTTTGTGGCTCCCTATCAGGGCAATTTTTTGGCGCAGTGTCCGGGCGGTCAGCGCAACCAAATCAATACGCAAGCGTTTCAAAACGGCAGCTACCCGATTACGCGCCATTTATTTGTCGTGATCAAGCAAAACGGTCAAGCCGAACAGCAGGCAGGGGAAGCCTACACCAATTTTCTACTGACTGACCAGGGACAAGAGGCGATCGCTAAAGCTGGATTTGTAAGAGTGCGATAAGTCGTTGATTTAGTCACGTTGACAAACCAAAATCTTGCGCTGTTTAGGCGACAAACTCCTGATACTTCTGCTTTAATCCTTGTGGCACGCGGATTGGTTTGTAGCTTTGCACATCAACAAAAATGCCAACTTGCTCACCGAGAGCAGCGACTTTATCATTGACGACGATCGCGGCATTAACCGTCCACCGTAAGGACTCCATCGTCTTGATCCACATTTTGCCGCTTGGAATGTCAAAGAGTTTGATGGGCTGCTTGTAGTCAATTTTTGTCTGCACAATAACAGGGACAACGCCACTCTTGAGTAGATTATCCAATGGAAAATGGTGGGCTAACATCTCCAGGCGCAAATCTTCTAACCAGCGAACGTAGGCGATGTTGCTCACAACACCTGCAAAGTCAATATCGTAGGTTCTAACCGATAAGTTGATCTCAACCTCAAACGGCTGCTTCTGGTTGGCTGTGTCCATCCTTACCTCTTAAGTTGCAAGTTAGAAGGCACTTTAGCAGGCATCGCTTGTAAAATGCAAGTAATCAACTTGCTCTAAGCCATGACCCAACCCAGACGCTCTACCTGCCCTGTCTCCTGTACGCTGGATCTGATTGGCGATCGCTGGACGCTATTAGTGATCCGAGACATGATGTTCTTTGGAAAGCAGCGATTTGAAGAGTTTTTGGACTCTCCTGAAGGCATCTCAACGAACATCTTGGCAAACCGCCTCAAGCTGCTCGAAGAATTAGGGTTAGCAGAAAAGCAGCCTTACGGTAACCATTCCCGCCGAATGAACTATCAACTGACCGAGAAGGGAAAAAGTTTGCGCCCTGTTTTAAAGGTAATAACGGCTTGGGGCTTAAAGCATCTCACCGACACACAGATTCCTCAGAATGACTTGTCAGAAAGCGATCGTTCTCCTCAAAGCAGCTAAGGGACTAGCGCGGAAATAAAGTACCCGCTGAACCTGGATTTCGTTAGGGGCGCAGCACATTCCATACTCCTACTTTCTTTCGGGATGGGCCGAGTCTTCGGGCGACAGTAGCGGCGTTCCCAATTGATTGATCGCGGCGATGAACTGATACAGCTTGCCCAGATCGCGCTGGTTAAAGTGAAGAATCAAACGCGGTAGCTCCAAAGTCTCATCTTCGCCTTCTTGAGGCAGCGCTCGACTTTTCTCAATTTTGCCCGACACGAGAATATCAGAGAAGCGATCGTTTAGCTTTTCGACCCGCTCATCAGGCAGTTCTGACTTGAGGCGCACCACTAGCTTTTCGCCCACATATCGACTGGAGTGGTAGACCTTATAAAAACTAGAAATCGCGTCACAAGCCACATCCAGGTCATCCGTAATCGTGTATAGACTCGGATCGTCAGCCCCAATCAAGCCGCGATTCATCAACTGTTTGTCAATATAGGTCGCCCAATCGTGCCAATAGTCGCCACCAGGCTTGTCAATTAATACCAATGGCACCGGGGCAGACTTGCCTGTTTGCGTCAGCGTCAGACATTCAAACGCCTCATCCTGCGTGCCAAACCCGCCTGGGAACAGCGCCAGCGCGTCACTCTCTCTGAGAAAGAACACCTTGCGCGTGAAAAAATACTTAAAGGGCACCAGTTTCGGATCGCCTTCGATAAAGGGATTTGCGCCCTGCTCAAACGGAAGCTGAATGTTTAGACCAAATGAATTCTCGGCCCCAGCCCCTTCATTGCCAGCCTGCATAATCCCGCCGCCTGCTCCCGTAATCACCATATAGCCCTGAGCCGTCACACAGCGGGCAAACTCACGAGCCATCTCGTATTCCTCAGTGTTTGACGAAATGCGAGCCGAGCCAAAAATTGCGATCTTGCGAACGTGACGATAGGGATAAAACGTACTGAAAGCCCGCTCCATATCTTGCAGCGAGGCATTGAGCATCTTCCAGTCGAGGCGATCGATCTCATCCCCAGCGATTCGTACAATGGTCGCAAACGCTTGAGCAATCAAGTCGCCATTCCGCAACTGGGGCAACTGAGTAAACAGATCATTCACCGTTGCTTGAAGAGACTCAATGGAATGAGAGGAGCGATCGGAAGCCATAAACACTACCTGCAAACCGGGTATTCTATTCTATCGGTATTCTGCAAATCGGTTGAGCTTCTCCATTGAAAAACGCCCCAAAACCCGAAAGCTGAGGCGCAGTGAGAGCAAAGTTACCTGATGACCAGAAGCGTCAATTCACCCGATCGCAGATGAGTTTTCTCAAATGCTCAATGCTTAAAGAAAATGACGGACAAGCGAGTAAAGTAACGATTTGTTTGACGAAACTTCGGACAGGGGCGACCTGGAGCGAATTAAGCGACTAGAGATGCTTTTCCAACGTATTTGACAGAGTGGTTTTGGGCACGGCACCCACCACCATATCAACCCGCTGTCCACCCTTAAAAATCATCAGCGTAGGGATGCTACGAATCCCATACTTGCTGGCAACACTGGGATTATCATCTGTATTCACTTTGACAACCTTAATTTTGCCTTCGTACTGCGCTGCGATTTCTTCGACAACGGGAGCCACCATCCGGCAGGGGCCGCACCAAGGGGCCCAAAAATCTACCAATACCGGAACCTCGCTCTCAAGCACTTCTTGATCAAACGTAGAATCTGTGACTTGTGCGGCTGCTGACATGCCTGAAAATCCTTGCCTAATATATCATTCGACGAAATTCTACCATAGCAATAACGGGGCTATTAGAATTCACGCCATACATAAATAGATACAATCCTGAAGATTGAGAAAGAGGGGTTAGGGTGCAGCGTATGGGGTAAAGCTGACCTCTATTGCAGTCTTAACCGTCGAGATTTCTCTAATTTCTTTTCTTTGACAACTCCCCCATCCCTTACTCCGTTTAAATAAGGAACCGCCCGAACCGAAGCTCAGGCGGAGTGTGGTGTGAGGAGTGAACGGAAACATGCGTCTCCGCTTTCTCTATTCTAGACGACGGATTCGGAATTACCAGTCACTCCAGCCAAGACTGAAAAAACTCTTAAGAATTCGTTTAGAACTTGGCAAAGAAGCTTGAACTTTCAGCGTCGAATTGACACTCATCCTCTACTTCCCCATCCCCAACTGTTGCGCTTTTTGATACACCTTGCCTTCGGTGAGTAGTGAGGGGGCAATGATCACTTCTACCTGCTGCATTTCCTTGAGGTCTTTTGCGCCAAGAGTGCCCATGCTGGTTTGGAGTGCGCCCAAAAAGTTGTGGGTGCCGTCGTCAAGTTGAGCCGGGCCACGCAAAATCTGTTCTAGCGTGCCTGTGGTGCCGACTCGAATCCGAGTGCCTCTAGGCAAAACAGGGCTTGGTGTGGCCATTCCCCAGTGAAATCCGCGACCAGGCGCTTCTTTGGCTCTCGCAAACGGGGAACCAATCATCACACCATCGGCTCCACAGGCGATACATTTACAAATATCTCCCCCCGTGATCAAGCCGCCATCGGCAATGACTGGCACATAGTTTCCAGTTTCGCGGAAGTAGTCATCACGAGCGGCCGCACAGTCTGCGATCGCCGTTGCCTGCGGGACACCCACCCCCAAAACGCCTCGCGAGGTACAGGCCGCACCGGGGCCAATTCCGACCAAAACGCCAGCCGCACCTGCTTTGAGCAAATTCATCGTCACTTCGTAGGTGACACAGTTGCCCAGAATGACTGGAATCGGCATTTCTAGACAGAATTTTGCCAGATCGAGGGGAGCGATCGCTTCAGGAGACAAATGGTTCGTTGAGACAACCGTTGCTTGAATGAAGAACAAATCGGCTCCTGCTTTAGCGACGACCTGCCCAAACTGAGCCGCGCCCGCCGGGGTCGCACTAACGGCCGCAATGCCACCGCGCTCTTTGATTTCTCGGACGCGCTGTTCGATCAGTTCAGGTTTGATCGGTTGGGCGTAGAGTCGCTGCATCAGGGTGACAAATTCGTCTTTGCTGACTGATGCAATTTCGTCCAAAATCGGGTTGGGGTCTTCGTAGCGCGTCTGTACCCCTTCTAAATTGAGAACGCCTAATGCTCCCAGATTTGACAATAAGACGGCCATTTCTACATCGACGACTCCATCCATCGCGCTGGCAATGATCGGAATTTCGCGATCGATGCCGCCAATTTTCCACCGAGTATCGGCCAACTTTGGATCGAGGGTTCGTTGTCCTGGAGCCAGCGCAATTTCGTCAATTCCGTATGCTCGACGAGCAGTTTTGCCCCTGCCAATTTGAATATCCACGCTCTCTTCCCCAAGACTATTTCGATAGAGTACCAAATTTAGATAGCGATCGGGTTTAAGAGAATCCAAACTAACTCCAGACTCTGGACTTTGGACTTCGGTCTAAATGTCTCTGGTCGAATGTCTCTTTCTTGCGCGATTTATGACAGAACAGCTCAAAAACTTCTAGAGTGAAGAAAGATGAAACATCCATTTACAAATCCAAGCCATGACTTTGGGGAACCTGCGCGACCTTTATCAACAGGTCATTCTTGAACGCTACAAGAAGCCAAAACACAAAGGGGTGACGAATCCGGTTCACCGTCAACAGCGGGGACACAACCCTTCTTGTGGAGATACGATCGAGCTAACCGTACAGCTTAATGAGACGGGCGATCGCATTGAGGATGTGAAATTTGAAGGAGAAGGCTGCGCGATCGCAATGGCATCGGCGGATCTAATGGCGGAGGCTCTGCGCGGTAAAGCGACTGACGAAGCGTTAGAAATGGTGCAGCGCTTTCAAAATATGATGTTGGGCAAAGCCGAATTTTCGACGGAGCAGCGCAAGCTCAATGTTATGCAGGGCGTTTCTCAGTTTCCTGTCAGAATCAAATGTGCAACGCTGACCTGGCATACGATGAAAGCTGCCCTCGAAGCTTCAAACGCGCCTGTCGCTGTCAGCAACGAATAGCCTCAAATTCAAGCTTAATTTAACCCTCAAAACGCCTTGCCATGTTTGAAACTCAACAACTGATTACCGGAACCCAATGGGCAGGAATTTTGACGATCGCGCTGGCGGTCTTGACTGTGATGGCCTTTTTGTTCAAATGGGGAATTCGCTTTCGATTGGTGGGGATTACTGGATTTATGGGGGTCTTGACGGCGGGAATTTTTGGGCTAAGTTTGGGTCTCCATGCGCGTCCGTCGATTCCGGGTGCGGTGCATTATTCTCGAATTTATGACCAGTCGGCTGATGTTGTGGTGATTGCTGTGCCGCCGACGGTTACGGAGCCGCAGTTAGAAGCCACCCTGCGTCAAGCTTCCGCCGATTTGTATTCTCCAGGTCGCTTGTCTCAAGGAGCCGATCGCCTGCTGATTCGAGCGCGGACGATTTTGCATCCCAGAGAAGGTTTATCTCAGCCGTTGTTTATCGGAGAAATTCAGCGATCGCTGTCCGTTCGAGACGATGATCAGGCAACCATTAAGATCTACCGCGAAAACCTGGCTCAACTCCCGCAGGCAAAAGCTTGAAACTCTAATCCTTAGCCCTTCCAAAAATCTCAACCATAAACCGTTGTCTTTGTGATCCGTTAAGCTCAAATGTCCACTCAAACTGATTCTTTGATTTCGCTGGCGATCGCTCCTGCTCAAGTCGTTCGAGGGGTAAGAGCGTTGGAGCAGATGGGTAAAACGATCGCTCGATTGGGATCTCGTCCGCTATTGGTAGGAGGCGATCGTACGTTAGAAGTGATCCAGCCTCGTCTCAATTCTGTTTTGGAGGCGCAAAAGCTGTCGATCGCTCAAGCTTCTTATGGCGCAGATTGCAGCGAAAAAGCGCTTCTGTCTCTCAAACAGGCGACCATTGATCATCAAGCTGATTTGATTATTGGAATTGGCGGCGGTAAAGCGTTGGATGCCGCTAAACTTCTAGCCTTTCAAGGTGAATTGCCGATCGTCACGATTCCAACTTCCGGGGCTACCTGTGCCGCCTGGACTGCCCTCTCCAACATTTACTCAGAACAAGGGGCGTTTTTGTATGACGTGAGTTTGTCAAAATGTCCTGACTTACTGATTCTAGATTATGACCTGATCGCCACTGCACCCCAAAGAACGCTGGTTGCCGGGATTGGAGACGCGATCGCCAAATGGTATGAGGCTTCGGTCAGTAGCGGTCACTCTGAAAAAACCTTTCTGATTGCTGCCGTCCAACAGGCGCGAGTGCTGCGAGATATCTTGTTTCAAAAGTCAGCGATCGCTCTCCAACAACCCGGTAGCGAACCGTGGCGCGAAGTCGTCGATGCCTCCGTTTTGATGGCGGGCGTAATCGGGGGAATCGGCGGCGCACAATGTCGAACCGTCGCGGCTCATGCCGTTCACAATGGCTTAACGCACCTGCTCGAAAGTCATGGAACCCTACACGGTGAAAAGGTTGCGTTTGGGATTTTGGTACAGCTTCGTCTCGAAGAAATGATCCAGGGCAACCAGTTAGCCGCCACAGCCCGCCAGCAGTTGTTGAAGTTTTACCGTGAAATTGGACTGCCACAAACGTTGACAGAGTTGGGACTAGAAAGCGTAACGATCGTCGCCCTTCAAAAATCCGCCGAGATCGCTTGCGCCGAGACTTCTGACATTCATCGTCTACCCTTTAGCGTGACTCCAGCCCAACTGATGGCCGCAATGGTTTCAACAACAGCGCCTTGTGGAAGAGGTGAGGAGAGAGGGGTGAGGAGTGAGGAGAAAAGTGTGAGCCGTGAGGATGGTCGATCGGGATCTATTCCAGGTTAAAATACCTAACTCAGACAGGCAGTTTGGGTAAGTTACCCCTTTCGTTAACTCCTCACTCCTCACTCCTCACTCCTCACCCATTGATCATGAGCCTAAATTGGATTACCCCCGCCGATCGTCTGCGATCTTTGCCTCCCTACGTGTTTGCGCGGCTGGATGAATTGAAAGCAAATGCACGAGCGCAAGGGGTTGATTTAATTGATTTGGGAATGGGCAATCCTGATGGGGCGACTCCGGCTCCGATCGTTGAGGCGGCCAGCGCGGCCCTTCAGGATGCCAAAAATCACGGCTATCCTCCCTTTGAAGGCACTGCCAGCTTTAGAAAAGCGATTACAGATTGGTATCGTCGTCGCTATGCAGTGGATCTCGATCCTGACGGTGAAGCGTTGCCCCTCTTAGGTTCCAAGGAAGGACTCACTCACCTGGCGCTGGCTTATATTAATCCAGGCGATGTCGTTTTGGTGCCGAGTCCGTCTTATCCGCCCCATTTTCGCGGGCCGCTGATCGCAGGTGGAGAAATTTATCCGTTGATTCTCAAGGCGGAGCAGGATTGGTTGATTGACTTGGCGGCGATTCCCGATCGCATTGCCGAACGTGCCAAGATCCTTTACTTCAACTATCCCAGCAATCCCACAACGGCTACCGCCCCGCGTGAATTTTTTGAGGAAGTTGTCGCCTTTGCCCGTCGCTATCAGATTTTGCTCGTCCACGATCAGGCTTATGCAGAATTAGCCTTTGACGGCTATCAGCCCACCAGCTTGCTTGAGATTCCGGGGGGCAAAGAAATTGGCGTTGAGTTTCATACGCTGTCCAAAACCTACAATATGGCAGGCTGGCGCGTCGGATTTGTCGTCGGCAATCGGCATGTGATTCAAGGCTTACGCACGCTCAAAACCAATCTGGATTACGGAATTTTTGCCGCGCTGCAAACTGCCGCAGAAACGGCCCTTCAGCTTCCAGACAAGTACCTGGTTGAAGTGCAAGATCGCTACCGCACTCGACGAGACTTCTTGATCAAAGGTCTGGCAGACTTGGGCTGGTCGATTCCTACCCCCAAAGCCACGATGTATTTGTGGATTCCCTGTCCTCCGGGTACGGGTTCGACTGATTTTGCGCTGTCTGTGTTGCAGAAAACGGGTGTAGTCGTGACTCCTGGAAACGCCTTTGGAGCGGGAGGCGAAGGCTATGTGCGGATTAGCTTGATTGCGGACTGCGATCGTCTTGGTGAGGCCCTCGATCGCTTCAGACAATCCAATATTCGGTTTGATATGCCGACGATCGCAGTTTAGCGACGCTTTGAATAGAGACTTGAGAAGTTGTAAAAGCTGATTAGAGCAAGAGAATGGAAATTTGAGCGTTCATTCTTGCCTGATTGAGTACATTTTTGTTTGAGTAAACATCGTTATTAATCTATGACGTTTTTAGACAGATATGAATGGATGAACAGTTAAAAAAACGATTGAGTAAGCCATATTTTGCAAGCAGTTCATCCAATTTAGAAGTTGCTTTTTCTGTCTAATTCAACTTGTGAGAAATAATAAATTTATAATTTTAGGTTTTCCTTAAGAATTCCATAAAGTTCTCAACTTTAGTCATCAGTAATTATTCTGGCGTAACTATGATACGGAGTAATTAACTAACTCCCCCTCTGCGGAGAAACTCGGAGGATTTTTTGGAGTGCTTAACCTCTAGACCCAACCAGACGACTTGACCCCTTTCAGAGTTGCCAGTCCAGCGAATGTCTCAAAAGCCCCCCTTTTGTTTGAGCAGTGTCCCAGGACGATCTCTTTTCAGCTTTACAATCCGGTTCACTCATCTCCTGTTTACCTGAAGGAATCAGACCCTATGACCTTATCAACAAAGCTACAGAAACCCAAATATGTCTACTTTGGCGGGAAAGTCTGTCTGTGGGAAGAGGCTGTTTTTCACATTTCAAGCGAGGCCGTCTTGCGGGGGCTAAATGTTTTTGAAGGTCTAAAAGGCTATTGGCAACCTGACGGCAGCTTTGGCATTGTAGCGATGAGACGACACTACGATCGCTTGCTGCGTTCTGCCAAGATCATGTACATGCCTTTTGAAATGAGCTACGAAGAATTTGAACAGGCCACTCACGAACTGGTAAAACAACTCTACAAACACGACAAAAATATGTGGGTACGCGCCACACTCTATGGAGACGAAGGCCACTGGGGCGAAGACAGCACGACTAATCTAGTGTTGACGGCCTACCACACCCCAAAAGAGCGCCCGGCCCCAATGGATGTTGGCATTAGCCCCTGGCAACGAGCCACCGATCTCGCCCTTCCCTGTCGAGTCAAAACCAGCACAAATTATCAAGTAGCGCGATTTGTGAAGATTGAAGGACGCGATCGCGGCTATTCTGACATGATCTTGCTCAATCAGGCGGGGCGAGTCGCTGAAGGCATTTCTTCTTGTGTAATCATTGTGCGCGATGGCAAAGTGTTTACGCCACCCGCCTGGGAAGGTGCCTTAGAAAGTATCAGCATCGATATTGTAGAAGCGTTGTGCAACTCAATGGGGATTCCGTTTGAGCGGCGACCGATCGATCGCACTGAGTTGATCATTGCAGACGAGATGGCGTTGGTGGGGACTTTGGCTGAAATTACGCCGATCCGATCGGTCGATGGCCGAGCCTTTGGAGAGATGCCGATTGTGAATGCGATCGCAGAACGCTATCTAGCCGCCGCATCAGGCGTTGATCCACATTCAGCCATTGATTTCTCGATCATTCCGGCTGAGTCGTCAGTGTTACAAATGAATCCAGAACACAAATTAGTAGGGGTTGCCTAGACTCAATTTAAATTTCCTAAATCATTCCCTGAACTTACAAGCGGCTGTCAGTAGATGATGGTCGTTTTTTTATCTTAGTCAGTTGAGTTGCTGAGTATTGTAATTTAGATTCACGATACGATCGCTCAAGCTATTCACCCTACTATCTCAGCCACGAAAAAAAGTCTGACTCACCTTTGACCCACAGCGCTACCCTTAACGATTGCAGAGCCATTAGCAGACTTAGACAAAAAAGCTTAGAAGTACGCTATGTGACTGAGTAAATAAAATCCTTCTTCCTGTAGATGCTAGACTATCCGTGATTTTTCACGATTATTACAGATAGATTCATCAACGGATCTAAAGGTGCGGATCAAAAAAATTACTTGCCACAAAGCTCACCAAATACGCTAACATTAGAAGCTGAAAAGCCGCTTTCTGATTAAGCAACTACCTACGCATTGCTCAGGAACTTTTAGAAGGCTGACTTAGATTTTTACACAACCTAATCATGATCAAAGACGGTATGACTCAACAAGTAGCTCACCCGATGGTTAAGCTGCAACGCCAAGTGCGATCGCTCGTCGATTCAAAACTGCTCAAACCCAGCGACAGCCTGTGGAAGATTGCCCTGCTCTATGGAGACGAATGGGCCTATTGGAAACAAGAACTCCAGGCGTTTGACTTCACCATGCAAGACCCTGTTAGTGACCTGTTATCAGTTGATAGCTGGGAAGAAGATTAGTAGACCTCAGCATGAGTTTTGTAACAACTCTGTGCGAAGAATAAAAGAGTAAGCCTACTTTCGCCAAATACTCCAAAAAGTTACGACAAAAAGTTGAGTTCTAGTAGACTGTCAGCTTTGATTTGAGGGGTAATTTGGTTGATAATTTGAGCAGGTGCCCCTTCAACCAAAAATCATGGCAAAAAAGAAATATATCGTCTCTCTGACACCTGAAGAGCGAGAAGCGTTGGAGCAATCTACCAGCACTGGCAAAGCCCCTGCTTACAAAATGAACCATGCCCGGATTTTGCTCAAAGCCGACACGAATCAGGCGGGCGGTGGTTGGACGGATGAGACCATTAGCCAAGCCTTAGACCTTAGTGTTGCCACCATTGAGCGGGTGCGGCAGCGGTTTGTCGAAACCAACTTAGAGACAGCTCTCAGTCGGCAAGTGCAGCAACAACGCAAGCCTCGACGCTTAGATGGAGAGCAAGAAGCTCATCTGATTGCCATTACCTGTGGTGAAGTCCCTGAAGGACAGGCGCGTTGGAGCCTGCGTCTGTTAGCAGACCGGATGGTGGAATTGGAGTATGTCGAGAGTGTATCCCATGAGACCGTGCGTCAAACGCTGAAAAAAACGACCTCAAGCCCTGGTTGCGAGAATGCTGGGTGATTCCCCCCGAAGCGAATGCAACGTTTGTCTATTACATGGAGGATGTGTTGAGCGTGTACACCCGTCCCTACGACCCTCGTTACCCTGTGGTCTGTTTTGACGAAACGAGCAAACAGTTGGTCAAAGAAACACAAGTCCCTCTGCCGATTGAAGCGGGTCACCCGCCTCGATATGACTGCGAATATGAGCGCAACGGGGTTCGCAATCTATTTATGTTTGTCGAACCTTTAGCGGGTTGGAGACATGTGGAAGTCACCGAGCGCCGCACCAAGCAAGATTATGTTCAGCCAATGAAATACTTGGTCGATGAGCGTTACCCGGATGCGGAGTGGGTCACAGTTGTTCAAGATCAGCTCAACACTCATGACCCCTCAGCTTTGTATGCCAGCTTTGAACCCCAAGAAGCCAAACGTATTCTTGACAAATTGGAATTTCACTACACGCCTGTTCATGGTAGTTGGCTCAATATGGCAGAAACTGAACTCAGTGTTTTAGCCCGCCAATGTCTCGACCGTCGCATTCCCGACCAACCTGCATTGCAACGAGAAACACTGGCTTGGGAACAGCGCAGAAATACGCAATTGCGAACGATAGATTGGCGGTTTACCACTGAAGATGCACGGGTTAAACTCAAACGGCTTTACCCCTCATTTCAACCTTGACAGTCCACTAGGTTTGAGTCAATAAAACGGATCGATCAAAACTAGAACTCAGAACGCTTTACTTCAAATGATCCAAATTGGGTCGGACTTTGGCACGGATCACTACGGCCGTGATATTGTCGTGACCATTGTACTCATTAGCAAGATCGATGAGTTGACCAACTCCTTGCTCCAGGCTGGCTTGTGAACTGATAAAGGGATCAAGGTGAGTCAATTTGTGTTTCTCCAGCAAATCATTGTCCGTTAAACCATCAGAAGCCAGGATGATCAAAGTGTCTTCATTGAGTTCTAAAAACTGGATATCGGGGTTGATGAAATGCTCATCTCGCGGCCCTAGCGCTTGAGTCAATTGGTAAGCATCGGGGCGACCGTAGGCGATTTCTTTCTCAACTCCTCGCTGGATTTCTCGCTGTCCAACTTCGTGATCCAGAGTGATCTGTTCTAACTGTCGTTTGCGCGTATAGCGGTAAAGCCGACTGTCTCCTACATGAGCAACCGCAATTTCGGTATCGTGAAGCAGCATCATCACCATTGTGGTGCCCATTCTGCCACTGCCCGATCGCGCATTCTGCTGGTTGACATCAAAAATCGCCTTATTTGCCAACTGCACCGCTTCCTGGATCACCGATTTAGAGGGTAGCCCCGTCGCGTCATCTTCCCAGAAGTCTTGAAAGAACTCTCTGAGGGTGTCTACCGCCAACTGGCTGGCTACTTCCCCGCTGGCATGACCGCCCATTCCGTCACAAAGCACGTATAGCCCTCGCGCCCGAACGGTTTTACCTCCCGGAAGTTGCGCCTTCATCACCCGTGTATTGATGCAAAAACAATCTTCGTTGTGATCGCGCTGGCGACCAATGTCGGTGCGTCCGGCATCATCCAGACTGAATAGCTGCATCGGCAGAACGATCGTAGGCATATCGTCCCCATCTGAGTCCTCTTCAACGTCGGGAGGCAGGGTCACAGCTTGGGCAAAATTGTCGTCCCCGTCTTCGTCGGAACTTAACGGCAGGGTCGTGTCATCAGGCGAAAACTCTTGGGGGTCAGGCATAGTTTCGGTTTGCGTAAGACTGATTTGAAAATCGTGGGCAATCGTTTCGAGTCGCGATCGCACGTCCGTTGTTTCAAGTTTACCGACTTGCAAGTCTACAACCAGCAGATGCAGAGCAGCCGATTGAGTTTGAGAAAGTTGCTCTAAGAGAAATTGCCAGACTCCTCCTAAGTTTTGCAAGTTGGGTGCGGGTTCTGACTCCCCAGATAGCCATTGCAGACAGAGTGCCTGGTCTTCGTCGAGGCGTAAATTTTGCAAGTCCAGCAGACTTTGACGAGCGTGGTATGGCTCCAGAGCGTCCCAGATGTCCAGCATCTCGTGAAACCAGTGCAAAATTTGCAGAAGCGGAATGGCAGGCTGTGACTTGAGGTAAGTCGCAAGAGACGGTAGGGAAGAGCGATCTTCGACCAGCAGCACTTCTTGATGCTCCGTTTTCCAGGCATCGTGGACTTGAGGAATGGTCTGATTGATCTGCGATCGCACGTCTAGATAAAGCTGAACCTGGGGCGAAATGATCACCGACCTCAACGCTTCTGCACTGGGGTCAACGGCTTGAAGCTCAGAGATATCCTCCACTGGTGCAATCAGCGTCTCTAGAGGTGATAGCTGTAGCGGCTGCAAATCAAGAACCTTCACGGCTGAGGGAGCATCGGGCAAGGGTTCAAGAATCTGATAGCGACGATCGACATCCAGATAGTCTGATTGCCGCGTTTGATCCAACGGGTTTGACAAAATCGCCCACCAGAGAGTTCCGGTGACGGTGCCACACTTGGGACAGCGCTGGTCGCTCAGGGATACGATCGTCCCGCAGGTAGGGCAAGCTTTTTCGGTCAAAGAACTTCCGCACTCTTGACAAAACTTGTTAGTGTGAGGATTTTCAAATTGGCACTGAGGGCAAACAAGCATTGGGATCTTCCTCAATTCCCGTGGAAGTCAGAAGTGGGGAACTTTTCTATTAAACCCTTCTGTGTCGGTTCTATTGACTATCTTAAGCAGAATTTTGTGAGAAACGTTAGGAGACGCATGAGGGATGAGGGTCAGAGTTTGAAGAGCCTTCTCACGCTTGAAGTTACAATAATAGTGTATGGCTTTCACGATATGGGAAGGATTCTATGACCATTGCTGCCCCAACCAAAACACAGTATGAAGCGGTGATCGGGCTAGAGACTCATTGTCAGTTAAGCACTGAAACCAAGATTTTCTCCGATAGCTCTGCAAAATTTACCACCGACCCCAATACTCACATTGACCCAATCTGTATGGGACTGCCGGGGGTGTTGCCTGTGCTCAATCAGAAAGTGTTGGAGTATGCGGTCAAAGCGGGACTGGCGCTCAATTGTCAGATTGCACCTTATAGTAAGTTCGATCGCAAGCAGTATTTTTATCCTGACCTACCTAAGAATTATCAGATTTCTCAATTTGACCTGCCGATCGCCGAACATGGCTGGCTAGAGATCGAACTGCCTGACGCAGAGGGCAAGCCCATTCGCAAACGCATTGGGGTGACTCGCCTGCACATGGAAGAAGACGCTGGAAAACTGGTGCATGGCGGCAGCGATAGACTGTCTGGGTCAACCTATTCGCTCGTCGATTACAACCGGGCGGGCGTGCCACTAGTTGAAATTGTGTCAGAACCGGATCTGCGATCGGGGCAAGAAGCGGCCGAATATGCTCAAGAACTGCGGCGAATCATGCGCTATTTGGGCGTGAGCGATGGCAACATGCAAGAAGGGTCACTGCGCTGCGATGTGAATATTTCAGTGCGTCCCGTTGGTCGAGCCGAGTTTGGCACCAAGGTCGAAATCAAAAATATGAATTCGTTCAATGCCATTCAACGTGCGATCGAATACGAAATTGAACGACAAATTGCCGCGATCGAGACCGGAGAAAAGATCCTTCAAGAAACGCGACTGTGGGAAGAAGGATCACAACGCACGATCAGTATGCGAATCAAGGAAGGCTCCAGCGATTACCGCTATTTTCCTGAGCCGGATTTGGGCCCGATCGAAGTCACATCTGAGCAGTTAGACCAGTGGCGCAATGAACTGCCTGAACTGCCTTATCAAAAACGCCATCGCTATGAAGATGAGTTTGGGCTGTCGGCCTATGATGCGCGGGTGTTGACGGACGATCGAGACATCGCCGCCTATTTTGAAGCGGCCGTTGCAGCTAAGGCCAATCCCAAACAAGCTGCAAACTGGATCATGGGCGACATCAGCGGCTATCTCAACACCGAGAAGAAAAGCATTCAAGATCTGCCGCTCACTCCAGACGCTCTGGCAGAATTGACTGCTCTAATTGATGCCAACACGATCAGCAACAAAATCGGCAAAGACATCCTCCCCGAACTGCTGACCAAAGGCGGCTCACCCAGGGCGATCGTCGAACGAGAAGGACTGGTGCAAATTTCGGATACGGGAGCGATCGAAGCGGCGATCGAGGCCGTCATTGCTGCCAATCCTAAAGAACTGGAAGCCTATCGCGGTGGCAAAACAAAGCTGTTAGGATTCTTTGTGGGTCAAGTCATGAAGCAAACAGGCGGGCGGGCTGACCCCAAACTAACCAATCAACTGCTGTCCAAAAAACTCAACGGTTAGCGGCTCCTCATCGGGACGGTGTGACTGAATTTGTAATTCAATTCTTCAAGGCGACCTGATCCGCCTACATCGTCCCCTTAAACAAACCTTGCGGACGCACCAACAACACCAGCACCATGATCAAAAGGGCCACTCCCTGCTTGTATTCTGGGCGCAAAAAGTAGGTGCTAACTTCTTGGGCAATGCCGATGACCAGGGCACCCGCGATCGCCCCATAAGGATTACCAATTCCGCCCAAAATTACCGACGCAAACAGCGGCAAAATTAGAAACCATCCCATACTTGGGCGCACCGCTTCGACCAGACCCAACATACTGCCTCCCAGGGCCGTCATTCCGCCTGCGATGACCCACGTCCAAAGCACAACGCGATCGACGTTAATTCCGGTGACTCTGGCCAGATCGATATCGTCGGCAACGGCTCGCATGGCTTTACCGATTTTGGTGTTTTGCAGGAGATAATGCAGGGCCGCAATCGCAATGACTGCTAACACAATCACTAAAAGATTATAAAAAGGAATGCGAATTCCTAAAAAAGAAAGCGCTTCGGCAACGGGGAGATCATACCTTTGGTTACTGCCGCCCCAAATAAAAATAATGCCATTGCGAATGAATAAGGCCAGCCCGATCGAGATAATAATCAGCGTTGTAGAAGTGGCTCTTTTGGCCCGCATCGGGGCCCAGAGAATCTTTTCGGTCAGGAGGGCGACAGCGATCGTCGCGATCGCTGAAATCCCCATTGCCAACCAGATATTCACCCCTGCCGCCGTGTTTAGAACAAAAGTAATGTAAGCACCCAGCGTCATAAAGTCCCCGTGGGCAAAATTAGACAGCCGAAGAATGCCATAGGTTAGCGTCAGACCCACCGCAGACAGCGCGATAATTGTCCCGATCGAGATACCGTTGACGACTAACTGCGCGATTTGTGAGTCCATTGCTGAAAGTTGCTACAGATTATCGCTTTGATTGTCCCTGAATTGGGCAGATTTGGGAAGTTATTAGAGCGATCGACGTTTCCCAGAACTTTGACCTTGCTGAATAATGGTCTGAACTCGCTCCCCAAACCCCAATTCTGCGAGACTGCCGAACTTTCAGCCTCAACGATTCATACCCAACAATGAAGCGAGAAAACTTCATCGACACGTTATTTGAATCACTTTAAAGGTGAAAATCCCCAACTTCTTCAAGAAATCGGAGATCTAAACGAGAGTTATTCTATTCTTCTAAAGTCGTCGAATCTGTTTGATACCAAGGGTCAGCACAGTCGTTCTACTTTCGTAAAAGCAGCTAATTGCTCCCTTAAGGACGCTTACTCACTTTTCACCTGCACAGGAGCCATTACAACTTTCTTGGCCAATCCCAACATCTTCAAAACGCGGATTGCCCACCAGGTTGTATCGACTTCCCACCAGCGCCAGCCTGCTTGGGCAACATGGGGATAGGCGTGATGGTTGTTGTGCCAGCCCTCTCCATAGGTGACCAGCGAAACCCACCACAAATTGCGAGAGCCGTCTGCGGCATCAAAGGTACGATAGCCCCAAGCGTGAGCCGCCGAATTGACCAGCCAGGTAGAATGCCACAACAAAACCGATCGCACCACAACGCCATACAGCACAAACGACCAGCCGCCCATTGCATACAGCAAAACGATTAAAGGAATCTGCAACACCAGAAAGTAGCGATCGAGCCAGCGATAATAGGGCTGTTTGGCCAGGTCAGGCGCATATTTAGAATAGACTTCTCGATCAAAAAATTCGGGACGATCGTACAGCAACCAGAGCATGTGACTCCACCAAAAGCCACGTTTTGCCGAGTAAGGATCTTTGTCAACGTCTTCGGTGTGCGCGTGATGCTGGCGGTGACCCCCAACCCAGGAAAGCGGACTGCCTTGAATCGCTAAAGCGCCGAGGGTAGCGATCGTATACTCTAACCATTTAGGAACCTGAAAACTCCGATGACTCAACAATCGGTGATACCCCAGACAGATACCAATCCCGCCAAACAGCCAGTGGAGAAACAAAGCAACCCCCAGGGCAGACCAGGAGAAGCACAAGGGAGCCAAGAGTGCCAGCGCGTGCATTGAAGTCAGAAAGGCGATCGTGATCCAACTGGGCGCAAGGGTGTTTCTGCTCTTAGGAAGAACAGTCGGAGAGTTTGGAGTCATTGAAATTCCTATGACCTGGATTTTTGATCGCAGGGCGTTACAGTGGGGTTATGTAAGCATTACTTGCACCATCGTAGCGAGTGTTGCCCTCAATTGCAAGCGCCACTTGCATCCCAAAAGATAGAGAAATAGGCTGAAGACGTTTGACCTAAGAGAGAAAACGGAGGACAGGAGGCAAGAGACACAAACCCAAGACTTGCTTTGCTTCATACCTAGCCTTCTAATGTCGAATGTCTAGCGTCCAATGTCCTTTCCCTAACCTATAGTCATTAAAAAGTAAGCTGATGTTCCCTATGCAGCATCGTGAATTTTCAATCGAGCTACTGCCTGGCATGTCGCAGGTTGTGAGCGAACGTCAGCTTGCAGGACAGCAGCAGGATAATCTTTGTGGGCCCTATTGGGCATCTCTGTTGCTACGATCGCGCCACTTCTCGATTTCTCCCGCAGCGATCGCGCGATCGGCGGGTTCAGTCCTTCCGATCGGGGATGCGTCAAACTGGCTGCCTAGGGGTGCTTTGTCTCGTCAGGATTATGAGTTGGCTTTACCAGAAACTGATCGTCTGCAAGATGCGGGAACGTCTGCTCAGGGTTTGATCGAGGCGGTGTCAGAGCATTCTCAAAACGCTTATTGTCTGGTGCCTCTGCGGGCGGAGTGGTCTGCTGAACGGGTCGAGACGGTTTTGAAGTTTTGTCATCAGGCAGATTGGGAAATGATTCCGCTTTGCAACCTGAGAACGAACCATTTGTGGGGAAGCCAGTTGTCCGTCAGTGACGCGATCGCTTATCTCAAAGGCGACCCGATTTCTGCGCCCCCGGCAGATTGGAATGTGGGGCACTTTCTCATTTTGGCTGGCACTGTTAAAGGGGAGGCACGATCGCTCGTCTTGGTTTGCGACACCTATCCAACGTTTGGGTGGCAGGGCTATCATCTGCAACCATTCGATGCGATCGCTCAGGCGTTAAATCGGGGTGATGGCTGTGAGGGCGGGATCTTGCTCTTTGCTAACCGATTGGATCAGAGCGCGATCGAACAGCACGCCAGAGAACAAGGCTTTGTGATCAGCATTTGGGACAATGGCAGTCCGAGTAAACCTCACAACCAGACTGGTTAAGGAGAAAGGATTCAACAATCTACAACTGAAAGTTTTAACCTGCGAAGGTGGGTTTCGTTGTGGTAGCCGCAAATTAATTGCCGGAGTTATTGATTTACTAATAGACTTCCAGATATTCTTGTCGCTCCCAATCGCTGACGTGGCTGTGAAAACGAGCGAGTTCAAACTGTTTGACGGTTGTCAATAGATGTACAAATTCTTCGCCTAAGAGAGATCGCATCCCACTATCCGCATTCAGACTCTCTAGCGCAGCTTCTAAGGTCGGCGGTAACTTGGGCAAATCGGGATTATCTTCACTCGGCCCGTCCGCTTGGGGCTGCAATTTATAGCCGTGTTGAACGCCCAACAAGCCCGCCGCAAGAGTCGCCGCCGCCGTCAGATAAGGATTGCTCAACCCTGAAGCCGCCCGCATTTCAAAGTGAGTGTCTTGATCGCCCGTAGCTTTGACGCGCACCATCGCTGATCGGTCTTCGATTCCCCAGCTAATGTTGGAGGGGGCAAAGGTGTGGGGTTTGAGACGGCGGTAACAGTTGGGAGTCGGGCCAATCAACGGCATCATCGCGGGCGCGTGGGTGAGAATGCCTTGAATGAACGATCGAGCCGTTTGAGACAAGCCATCGGGCTGAGTGCGATCGAGCAAGGCGTTTTGTTGAGTGGTGCGATCGAGCAGACTAATGTGAAAGTGACAACAACAACCCGCGCGATCGGAAAATGGCTTAGACATAAAGGTGGCCTGATAGCCCAGTTGATGCGCGATTTCTTTGACCGCATTCTTGAAGGTAAAGGCCTTGTCTGCCCCGTGAAGCCCGATCGCCGGCCCAAAATTAATCTCAAATTGAGAAGGCGCATACTCGCAATTGTGGGTGATCACATCAATGCCCGCCGCCCGCAGGTAATCCAACATTTGATTGAGTTCGGGGACATATTGATTGCGAATGTGATTGAAGATGTGTAGCCCGCCAAACAGCGGCGCTTGAGTCTCTCTATGTAGTAAGTAAAACTCAAATTCGTGACCCATCATCACATCAAATCCCATCTCAGCCGCTTTGTCTAATAGCTGTTTGAAGACGTAGCGAGGGGCAACGGTTAGCGGCTCATCAGCACTCCACACCGCATCACAAATCACCTTCGCCGTGTGCGGTTGCCAGGGAACGGGAGCCAGCGTTTTGAGGTCGGGCACCAGCAAATGATCGCGATAGTTGCGTTCTTCGTGCAGTCCCGATTTGGGAACGACCATTGAGGCTGTATCAAGGGCCAATGTACCGCCGTAGAAGTTTAGCCCTTTGCGCGTGTAGCCTTCTACTTTGTCGATCGGCACCACCTTGAGTCGAGAAACCCCGTGTAGATCGGGCAGTTCAAACCGCACATATTCAACGTTCTGCGCTCTAAGGGTGGCGATAAATTCGGCAATTGGGTCGATCGTTTGTTCTGGCTTCGTAATTTCCATGACCATGACAACACCTCCGTAAATTACACTTTTTTCAGGTCGCTAGAACGGCTGTTTGAGGCTTTGATGTCTCTCCCCATATGGTTAATGATCTCAGGAAATCGCATATGGAGAAACCAACCTGCGCCCACCACTAAATACATTAAAAACAAATAAGAAAACACATTGTAATAAACAGCCGGAACCGGAAACAAACTAGATTTACCGGGAATGCCAACATTGCTGAGAACTGGAACGATCATAAAAGCTACACGCAATATTGCAAACACTACATCACTCCAGCGCAATTGGTGTTCTCGATGAAGATAAACGGGAGCGGCGATCGAGATCAAACTATAAGCCACCAAAAATCCGTAGGTTGTGATCGTGCCAAAGTAACCTGCTTAACACTACGAGAATCGTTACCTAAAATTCGTAGCAATCGTTACTGACCGCAGAAGATCACATTTGTTGAATCATTTCACACTCACTAACGCATCGTCGCAATACTCATTAACCATTGGTGTGCGATACCCGTCTGATGTCCACAGCGTCGGAAAAAAACTCTCATCAACTTCAGCACTGCCGATTCGACGATAGCGACCAAAAATATAGTCCGTTCCGACTCCGGGCGATCGAAAGCAAATATCCAGCGGAAAGGTGCTAATTGAGAAACTGCGGCGAGTCAAATCAGCCGTCTGGTTGCGTCCCGATCCGTGCCAAAGGTTGCCGTCGAGAAACACACATCCACCCGGAGAAAGCTCTGCCGCAACGATCGTCCCAGTTTGTTTCGCTTCTTGTGCCGCATCCCAGAGGGGTTGTCGATAGTCGGCTTGAGGCGCGTGCAAAAATCGAAAGCGATCGTGACACTCCCATTTATGAGAACCGGGGACAAATTCTAGCGTTCCGGCGGCGGCGGTGGCGTTGTCGAGTGCGATCCAGCAGGTGACGATCGCAGAGGGCGCAATGCTAGAAACGAGCGTATTGTTGCGGTGAAAGGAGACTTCGGGCGCGTTGGGAGGCTTGATCCAGCAGCTATCGAGGGCAAACCGTCCCCCTGACCAGCCTGCGAGGGTTGCGTTGAGACGGGCGATTTGGGCAGAGAGTGAAAAGCTGGCAACGGTACGATCGCAGCGCCACAACCCAGACATTTGGCGAGTTGCATTGGGCTGACTCAATCCGGGCCGACCGTGCCATTCGTCGGGGTAGATGCCTGTTTCTAGCTGAGTGGCGAAGAGCGGATCGAGGCGATCGTTGAGGCGATCGACCTGATCGAAGGTGAGAAACTTCTCCACGATGAGAAATCCCTGTTCACGAAACTGATTAATTTGCGTTTGGGTTAGCTGCATGGGGTAGGACATTAGACACTGGACTTTGGGGAAACGTAGATTTGATAAAATTCTTTCGCTTCGTTGTTAGGAGCTTCTGCCCCCCAACCCCCCAATTTGGGGGACTTCAAGAGAAGAGTTCCAAAATCCCTTAGTCGTGGGGATTTAGTTTGCTCCTCTGAATCTGTAAGCGAAGTGAAGAATTTCATCGGATTCACACCGAATTCACTCTGACTCAATAAACGTTTAGTCTTCGGTCTAATGTCTAGCGTCTTCTAAAAACGCCGAACGATCGCCCTTGGAGTGATAGACGATCGGGAAAAAACTCTCATCCATTGTGTCGTCTCCAAATCGTTTGTATCGTCCTGGCAGATAGCCTCCTGGCACATAGGCCCCGGCGGGTTTGAATCGAGACTCTGCGGGAATGTAAGCCATGACCAAACTGCGACGCACGACACCAGGCATTAAGTTTTTGTTAGAGCCGTGCCACATGTTTCCGTGATGAAAGGCGCAGCTTCCTGGCTTGAGTTCTAATTGCAAAACTTCGGGATGATTGATGCCTGCTTGCTGGGCGGCCTGCTCCATATCCGATCGATAGCTCTTGTTTGTGGCGTGAAATTCTGCGACGGCTCCTGACCTGGGCCAATGATGAGAACCGCGCACATACTCGATCGTGCTGGCTCCCTTAACGGCATGGCTCAACGCAATCCAACAAGTCACAAGTTCTTGAGGCGTGTGATAAAAGGAGTACATCGAGTCCTGGTGCAGCGTCGTTTCATTGGCTCCGTAAGGTTTGCGCCACAGGCTATCACTGAGCAACCGGGAGCCATTCCAACCGCCCAAAGCCGCACTAATTTCGCCAATTTTGGCCGAGAGGACGACTGAGGCAAACGTACGATCGCTTTTCCAGACATTACTCATCTGACCAGAGGCAGTCGGCAACCCCAGAGCGGGATTCCAGTACCATTCATCGGGATACATGCCCGTCTCAAATTCGCCCGAAAAAAGCGGATCAATGCGATCGATTAACCGATCGACGGTCTGTTGATCAATCAGGTTTTCTACAATCAAAAAGCCATCTTCTCGAAAGCGATCGTGCTGCTCTGGGGTGATCAGGCTCAACGGCATAGTGAATTCGGCTTGCGGAATGATTCAAAATTTGTACCGTATCCACTTGTTATGATATGTGGCGAGGAATACAGAAACCGGGATTCAAAACTTAGCAGCATTAAAGAAAGGTTGCGGTTTGAGACATCAATTCTGTCAAAACGAGGGAGCGCTAAATGACTGCAATTTTAGTCATTCGACATGAAAAATGTACCAGTTTAGGAATGCTAAAAAATGCTGCTCAGGAGAATAATTTTTCGATTCAATATTTAGATATTTCTCAAGGTGAGGGGTTGAGTCACCCGCTAGAAAGCTACTCTCATATTGTTGTTTTGGGCGGCAGTATTAGCGCTTATCAAAATGACGAATATCCATTTTTGCGCGATGAATTTAAGCTTTTGGAAAGCGCGATCGCTCAAAAAATTCCCACATTGGGCATCTGTTTAGGGTCGCAAGTTTTGGCAAAAGTTCTGGGCGGCTCTGTTTATCGGGGAAAGGCGGGTCGAGAAGCAGGTTGGTGTGAGGTGCAATTAACCGAGGCGGCAAAAACTGACCCTTTGTTAAGGGAGTTTCCCGATCGCTTCAAAGTATTTCAGTCTCACCAAGATACATTTGATTTACCGCCAAGTTGCACCCATTTAGCGAAAAGTGAAATCTATACCCATCAAGCTTTTCGCTATCAAGACTTTCTATGGGCGATTCAGTTTCATCTAGAAATGGATGACGCTGTAATTCAAGATTGTTCAATCGTTCTTGAGCAAGAGTTTGCAGAAAGTCAAATTGATGAGAGCGTCGATCGAATGCTCATAGAAGCCAAACAGTTCTCTCCTTTGGTTGCGCCTCTAGCTCATCAGTTTATGCATAACTTTCTTCAAGTTTCCTAAATCGTCAACCTGATTGTAAGAGGACGTTTAAAGAGTACCGTTGATCGCATTCACCCGCTAGTGGCGGGACAGCAACGAAGCAAAGCAGCTTCTGATACGTTTCAAACGTCCGCTAACATCATAGAATTCATATCAATTTAATGCACTCGATAAAACTCAGGTCGATCGCTACCCACCGTTCAGGAACTACTCGCGAACAATGACTGGAGTACCGACTTCAGCCCAATCAAACAGACGTTCTGCATGATCGACGGCCACATTTACACAGCCATGACTGACAGGCGTGCCAAACCTGCGATGCCAATAAGCGCCATGAATGGCATAGTTGCCCGAATAAAACATGGTGTAGGGCACATCCGGAATGTCATAGTCGTCACCCTGCATTCGAGCCGATTCTAGTTTGGTTTGGACTGCAAACACACCCGTTGGTGTTGGGGTCGCGTCTTTACCCGTCGAAATGATCATTGCATATTCGGGCTTTTTGCCTTGCCAAGCGGTGAGCCGTTGACTGGACAAATCAATCTCAATCCAACGTTGGTTAGACCTTTTGAGGGCTGCAATTTTGGTGACGACCGGACTTGATTTCGCGATCGAGACAGGTTTGCTTAAAGCAGGTAATAAATCAACATTTAGGGTAGTCAAAGTCAAGCCAGTAGTAGCCAAAAGCATAGCAGCAGCGTAGTTGAGGCACTTCATTTTTAGCCCCTCTCTTCTATTGATAATGGATATGTTGGTGGTAATGCTGCAACCCTGTGCAAAAGTCAGCTTCAGAAAGTCTGCAAGTAGAATTTGCATCTTGAGCCATTTCACTTTCGCATCGGACATTTATACTTGTTTCGCCCTTGTCTATTCGACTACACCGCCACTTGTACAGATTCCAGTCACTCCCAATTTTGTTTAATATCAATTTGATGAAGTTGTTTCGCTTCAATGTTCAAATCTCCTGCCAATTCTGAGTAACTTTCAGAGAAAATTTCCGGTTCAAAGTTCCTCCATTTATGAAGCAAAGCGAACCTGCAACAAAAGCGACAAGGGCGTTGCTGATTGGAGGGATGAATCTGTGGGAAGCGTTAGTCTTTTCGCCCCCTAAATCTCCCAAAATTGGGGGGCTTTGAACCTTGGGGTTCCCGCCGCTTTGGGGCACACCCCCTGATTCAGCAACGCCGCGACAAGTACAGAATTCACGTTGGCCAGTTCCTCCCTCCTCCCTCCTCCCTCCTCCCTCCTCCCTCCTCCCCCCTCCCTCTTCTAAAATCCTCCAACCCTTGCATCAAACTTTTGGACTGCTGCACGATCGCGTCCCAATCTTGATTCTCGACTGCCCACTTGGGAAACAAATTGCCCGATAGTCCCACGGCGATCGCGCCTGCGGCCACCAACTCTTTTGCATTGTCCAGACTCACCCCACCTGTTGGAATCAGCGGAATGTGTGCCAGAGGGGCCTGCAAACTTTGAATATAGCGGCTTCCTCCAAGCGCCTGAACTGGAAAAACCTTGACGCTGCTGGCTCCTGCTTGCCACGCCATCACAATCTCAGTCGGCGTAAGCGCCCCTGGAATCATGGGAATTTCTTGCTCGATCGCTCGCTCAATCAAATGAAGATTGACATGAGGCGTAAAGACAAACTCCGCCCCCGCCTCGATCGCTAACTGTAATTGATGGAGTGTAAAAACAGTGCCCGTCCCGATCGTACAGTCAGAAAGTTCGTTCCTGAGTTCATGAATTAATTGAGCGGGGCGATCGCTGTCCCAGGTGATTTCGATTAGCTTCATTCCACCGAGTGCGACTGCTTTAGCCATTTCTCGACCCAGGTTGAGCGTAGGGGCACGAATAACCGCGATCGCTCGATGTGCTCGAAGCTTTGCTAACCAAGAGTCTGCTTTCATCTATAAATAGTTGTAGAAATACAAGGTTGTAGAAGTCAAGAGAAATGATTTTATCTAATTCAACGCCTCCTTCAATGTTTCTTAATCAAAAGATTACCTTAGTCAGAAATTAATCGGAAGTTACATTTGAGAAAAGTTCAGTCATTAGAGAGAGTTGATTAGGTCATTAGAAAGATGGTCTTTCTAAATTCAATCCCTAACATTAATAGTTGAAACCACAGCTAAAATTGAGGAAACTAAACATGGCACTCTATAAAATTAAGGACTTTGATCCTGACTATCGCGATCATTTTGAGGGTCACGATATTAAAGGTATGGATCTCTATTCTGGCGACCAGAAAATTGGCTCAGTTAATGATGTTTTAGTCGATGAAGAAGGGCGTTTTCGCTATTTAGTCATCAACACCGGAGCCTGGATTTTTGGCAAGCAAGTCATGCTGCCGATCGGACGTGCCCGCATCGATTACAGCGATAACCACGTCTATGCGGATGGTTTAACCAAAGCTCAAGTCGAGTCTCTGCCTGAATTTACCGAAGATTTGAAGATCGATTACGAGCATGAAGAGCAAGTTCGTAATGTTTACCGTCCGACTGCGGCTACCGCAACGACAGGTCTGGGCGCTCCTTTAGAAGCCTCTGCTTCCCTTGACTCTCCGATCCCAGTTGATACTGGCGTTGCCTATACTGGCTCATCAATGGGTGCGGCTCCTGCGACCTACGATCGTGACACCTACAGCTATGACAACCACGACGCAGACCTGTATGCGATCGATGACACCAAACACCCCAGCCTCAAGCTGTATCAAGAACGTCTAGTAGCCAGCAAAACTCGTGCCAAAACGGGCGAAGTGGCGATCGGTAAGCGCGTCGAAACCGAAACCGCTAGAGTCTCTGTCCCCGTTGAAAAAGAGCGCGTTGTGATCGAGCGGACAACTCCTACCTCTGGCACCATCACCCCTGATGCAACTGCTTTCCAGGAAGGTGAAGTGGCGCGAGTTGAAGTCTATGAGGAAACGCCAGACATCCACAAAGAGGCGTTTGTGCGGGAAGAAGTGAAGGTGAAGAAAGTAGTCGAGCAAGACACTGTAACCGCCGAAGAACAAATCCGTCGTGAAGAATTGGATGTGGATACTCAAGGGCGTCCCGTGGTGGAAGGCGACGCTGCAAACCGCAGAATCTAGGTTAGTTAATGGCTGATCTAATCGTTTAAGAGACATGGGCAGGGCTAATCTGTGAGGCTCTGCCTGTGTTTTTAAAGAAGTGAAATTACCCGAAAATTCAACCTTATGAATTCTGAAACTTTTACAAAAGAGCATTCATCCCAAACAGGAGCATCTGAGCCGATTGATGCAAGACTCGATCACTTGAAAAGCAGAATTATGGGCTTTAATCTGGTCGATCGTCAGGGGCGGTTTGTTGGCGAGGTAAGAGATTTGATCCTTGATGGTCAGCAGCGTCTAAAGATTATTGTTGCTCAACCGGATGTCAACCAAGGAGAGCGATTTTTGTTGCTTTCTAGTCGATTTGTCAGTCGTGTAAAATCACGCGATCGCACCGTTGCGATCAATCTTAATCAAGCAGATATTCGTCGTCTTCCGGAGTATTCTTTTCCCATGCAATCATCGAATCAACCGACCCAAGACTTATTTGGCGCTATCATCATTGAGCAGGACAATCAGGCTCAAGAAATTGAAGTTGACACCCTCGAAAATCAGCCCATTCCTGAACAGGCGCAGGGTGTGATTGAGCATGTTGACAGTCCAAAAGTGTTGTCAGAAACGGTTGTACAAGAAGAGTCAATTCAGCTATTAGAAGAACGGCTAAAAGTTGACTACACGAAACATAAAGTTGGCGAGGTAATTGTTCGTAAAGAAATCGAAACTCGGATGATTCAGGTTCCTGTCCGGCGTGAAAAATTGATTGTCGAACAGATTAGCCCAGACCGTAGACAGCTTGCTGAAATCGATTTGGGAGAAGACGGAATTTCTGATCTCAATTTGCAAGACTACATTCCTGACACGCATCAAATTAGCAATCATATTGTTAGTGGAGAATTCGATTCACCCAAAACGGCAGCCTGGTTAATGGATACGATCGCTCACCAACTGCGGCACGGCTGCAAACGCATTCGAGTTGAAATCGAGTTAGAAGATGCAAGTCAATCTGAGTTATATCAAGGCTGGTTCGATCGCTGCTCAATCAAAAAAGAACATTAGATTTGAAAAAGTGGGTAGTTAATTTTCGCCCTCAATCAGAGATAAACTACCCATTCAACTAATCTTTTAAGAAGGGCAAACTAGATCAAACACTACGTTTTGAATCGTTGTCTTAAAGTCAGGGTCGCCGGGGGCCGGATTGATGGTAAGCCCCACTCTAACAGGATTGTTGACTCGTCCCAGTCTAAATAGACTGCCGATATCTCGACGAAAAAGTTCTTTGGCAGAAATCTGTCCCGTCACGGTGTTGGGATCTCCATTTGTCAAAGTTGTAATTTCGAGATCGCGGAAGTCTTCAAAGTTTACAAAGTTATTCCAGACGCTGGTTGCTGCTAACGTATCCCAGAGAAATAGCCCATCAAAGACAAACACCCCTGGAGCAGGAGAGTTGGCTAACTGCACATTTTTGACGAACTGAGCGGGAGCCGTTTTGCATTGAGCGGGGTTATTTTGAATGCGATCGGCAAACCCTTGCAGTCTGGCAAAATTGGTCGCATTTAACGGCACAATGTCAGTTGGAATGCCTGAGTTTAGAAGTTTCTCAACGGCTTTTGCGTCGATCCAAAAGTTAAATTCTGCGTTATTCAGAGAGTTGAATGCTTTTTTAGATTCCCCGGTTTGGATGGCTTCAAAGTTTGTGCCGGGAAAGGGAAGATGGTGCATTCCAAAAATGTGTTCTCCAGCTTGGAAATAGATGTTGCCTTCTGTCCAGGTGGGGAAGGGTTCGTTGAGTCGATAGTTGCCATTTGGGTCAAAATTGTCGGCTTTGTTAGCGTCCCATGCGCCTCCCATGTAGCGTACCGAAATCACTGATTTCAAATCGGTCAGCTTGATGTTAAAAGGACAGCCATATTTTTTGGGGGCTTGCTCTAGTTTGACGTAGGCTCTGGCAATGTTGGTCGCGGGGCCAACGGCAACGATCGTCAGTTTTTCCTGCTTTTGATAAGACTCACAGATTGCCTCTGCCAAGAATGTAGAAGCCTTCTTTGTGGGGTCAAATAAGTTTAATTCGGGTAGCTGAAATTCATTGAGTGCGTCTTGTGCTTTGGGCAAAACGTACCGCAAAGTTTCGTCTCGAAAGGGTCGATTGAATTCGTTAAAACAAACAATGTCTCGTTGAGAAAAAACAAATTCTTTGTGCAGCAAGCAAGGTTCTAATCCAGGTTTTCCAGATAGCGGAAGTTGGACTCGAAACCGCGTTCTTTTGGAGCCAGGAAGCGGCTTGCCAAACTCATCGGCTTGATTGGGAACGGCAATTGTTGTGACTCTTTCATCACAGCCTGTATAGATTTTTGCGCCACTATAGCCCGCGACGGAGAGAACTTTTTGAGTGATGCCCGAAATCGAGCCTTCGTCTGCACTAAAGTTGCCTAACAGTTCTTTTTTTAACTCTGGATATCCGTTAGAATCTTTGCAGTAAGACTCTCCGTTAGAAGCGGTTGTGACTCCTAAAAGTTTGACGGGGGGCGCATCTTTTTGAGAGGCCAGCGCCAAAACCAGGAGTGAATAGTAGTCTTCAAATCCGCCGTCATGGTCAAGAATAACGCGAATTGGCTCGGCGGCAAGTGACGGTAGAGGAACGCAAAAAATACTTGCAATACTGGTGAGCAGAAGCTTGGATGCAAGACTTTTGAAATCAAAACAAACCATTGGTAAATCCCTTAAAAGCGACGCTGTTTTCATCCAGATGTCTGAATGCAACTTTGTGATTTTAAAGGGCTAAACTTTTGCGACAGGTGTAGAGGAATACCGATCGCTCACCCCATCAAAAATTACTTGCTCTAGTGCAGAAGACCTCACTTTCATCAACGGTCTAGTTTTCTGTATTTACGATTTTCTGCAAATGTGAGTTATTGTATTCACAGAAAACAAATTATTCCTAGCGTCAGTAGGACAAGCAAACATGGTCAACAAAAAAGCGAAAAGCTCCAAGACTGAGGCTACATCGATTCCGACTTCGATCAGCGTTAAAGAAAGTCCTGTTTTGGAAACGGCGATCGTACCTTCAGATCCCATCGCAGAACCCACCAAAAAGAAAACTCGCAGCGCCAAAAAGATCACCAAAACTGATGTCGTTGAACCGATCGTAGTCGAGCCAACCCCTCAAGAAACGGTTAAGGAGGAGGCTAATAAAAACGTCAAGATGAAGCGGCTAACGTTGGATATTGCAAAACCGTTGCACAAAGCGATCAAAGCAAAGGCGGTCGAAGAAGGAATCCCGATGGTTGATATGCTGCGATCGCTTTTAGAAACGCATTACGGCACTCATTAGAACCTGGATTTGATGAGGGGTTTTCGCTTCGGTGTTTGGTACTTCTGCCCCAGCCCTTTCAAGGTGCTTTTTCATCTTTTTTAGATTTCGCTTGACTGAGCAA
>NZ_JBJPHU010000201.1:0-6814 GCF_052939515.1 Phormidesmis sp. 146-33 | reverse complement strand
TATCCTGTGCTTGTATTGTCGTCAGGGCAATTCAAGTTTTCGGATAGGCACTAAACCGCTTGCAGCAACACCAAGACCAGGTGTTAGCCTTCATGGTCGATTTTCGCGTCCCCTTTGATAACAATCAGGCGGAGCGGGATTTACGCATGATGAAGCTCAAGCAGAAGATTTCCGGTGGGTTTCGCTCCGTTGCAGGGGCGCAGCAATTTGGTCGCATTCGTGGCTATATTTCCACCCTCAAGAAGCAAGGCTTGAATGTATTGGAAGCCTTGAAGCAGGTTTTCTTGGGAAATCCCACTCTCCCGACTACACTTCAACCTGAGTAGTTACATCTTTTTAGGGAACTCAAAACAGATTTGAGCGATCGCGACTTCTCAAATCTAACCATCTGGCAAGCAGATCTTCGAGGCTTAAAGCTTCATCGAACTAATTTTGCAAATGCCAAGTTTGATCGGTCTAGTTTCACGCAAAAGATCAATTCAATTCTTGCGATCGCGTTTAGCCCAGATGGTAACTATCTTGCTGCGGGTGACACGGGTGGCGAGATCTATGTTTGGCGAGTTGTCGATGGTCAAATATTTCGCGAATTCAAAGGACATACTCACTGGATCTTCTGCCTTGCATTTAGTCCTGATAGTAAAACTCTAGTCAGTGGTTGCGGTGATAAAACTGTAAAGTACTGGAATGCGGCGACAGAACAACTAACAGAACAACTAATCAGAACATTGCAATGTAAAGATGCGATTTTTTGTGTGGTGTTTAGTCCCGATGGTCAGACAGTTGCGATCGCCAGTGGAGATGGCACGATCGAAATCCGGAGTCTTAAAGAAGAACACTTAAAGGTATTTCGAGGACACACCGAGCGAGTCTGTTGCGTTGCATATAGCCCTGATGGACGCTTACTCGCAAGTGGAGGTGCCGATCAAACGGTGAAAGTGTGGGACGTTGATTCTGAACAACTACTCAACACGCTGCAAGGACACACAAATCAAGTTCGCTCTGTTGCCTTTGGCCCTGATGAAATCTTGGTCAGTAGTAGTGAAGATCAAACCATTAAGCGATGGGATTTTAAGACTGGGTATTGCATTCAAACATTAAGCGAACATACTGACTGGGTGGATGCGATCGCATTTAGCGCGGATAAACAACTGCTTGCTAGTGCCAGCGAAGATAAAACGATTAAACTCTGGGATGCTCAAACTGGAAAGCTTCTAAAAACATTGGGTGGACATAGAAGACCCATTAGAGCATTGACTTTTCACCCTCAGAGTCGAGTTTTGGCAAGTGGGGCCGAGCAATCAGTGAACTTGTGGGATGCAGACACCGGACAGATTTTGAAGACCTTCCAAGGCTTTGCAAATCCGGTTCATCGAGTCGTGTTTAGCTCAGATGGTCAGAGGGTGGTCAGTGCCCATGAAGACAGCGTAATTCGCGTCTGGAATCAACAGACAGAACAACCTCCGAAGACTTTAGAAGGACATGCAAGTTCAGTTCGTCGGATTAGCTTCGCCCCCAATAACCAACTCCTGGCGAGTTGCAGTAATGATCACACTGTGAAATTGTGGAACGTTGATTCGGGGCAGCTTTTAACGACATTTCAAGGACATCAAGGGATAGTTTGGGCAGCAGCTTTCAGTGCAGATGACAAAACGATTTCTAGTTGTAGTGCTGATCAGACGATCAAAGTGTGGGATGCTTCGCAAGTAAAGCTGTCCGGGGAAAATGTGGTGGAGGTGAAGTCATGTCTTAGAACATTAGAAGGACATCAAGATTGGGTCGTGACAATTGACCTCAGCCCAGAGTGTCAAATGCTTGCAAGCGGAAGCTTTGATAAAACGATAAAGCTCTGGAATTCTGAAACTGGAGAGATTGTTAGAACCCTACAGGGTCACACCAGTCCAGTACTTACAGTTTGCTTTGACCCTAGCGGACAACTGCTTGCAAGTGGCAGTGACGACCTAAAAGTTAAGCTCTGGGATATTCAGACTGGGGACTGCTTGAAGACTTTGAACGGACATACCCAGAGCATTTGGTCGATTTGCTTCATAAATCTCGAAGGACGCGAAATTGTGGTCACTGGAAGTGCCGATAAAACAATGAAGCTGTGGGATGTTGAGACTGGGGAACACTTAAAAACATTAGAAGGACATACCAAGCACGTTCTTTCTGTTAGCTTTCATGACGACAGTCAACGGTTGGTCAGTGGTAGTGCAGATGGAACAATCAAATTGTGGGACGTGCAGACAGGCGAATGTTTGAGAACCCTAGAGGTTGAGCGTCCTTATGAAGGGATGAACATTGCACGAGCAACTGGACTCACAGAGGCTCAGAAGCAGACACTCAGTGCTTTAGGTGCGATCGCACAGTAGTTCGTGATTTCAGAAAACTTTAGTTGAAGGTTACGTCAACTTGATGAAGTTTTTTCGCTTCGATGTTCAAATCTTTTACCCCCAACCGCCCAATTCTGGGAGACTTTAAATTCAAAGTTCTTTAGTAAGGGGTTTAGCGGCATTTTTAGTTGAAAGATCGCAGCGAGAGAATTTATATCAACCCACAATTACTTTCCATAGCAGAGAGCCGATCGCGACCATCGCTAAATGCTGAGGTAATAGATTTTTGAATGGCTGACGAGCAATCTTTTGAGTGAGAAAAACACTCAGCCAGAATGAAAAAATTAACGTCACGCCTTGCAAAAATGAAATCACAGCGGGATCAGCAACGGCGATCGGAAGCGTCATGCCCTGAGTCTTTAACCCGAAGGTGGCGATCGTGACGGGAATGATTTGTCCTGCCTCGGTCAAACCTAATCTTAGGTAATGGGCTAGACTACTCCCCAAAACAAGCGGCAGATATCCATAAGCTAATTCTAAAAATGGACGAGATTTAGTACTGAGCAAACGAGTTAGAGAATGGGCGGATAGTGCAATTACACCTGGAATCAGCAACGCTAAAGTAGACACACCTGCATGGATTCCGAAATCACTTAAATGTAAATTCCAACCAAACTGCTGCTCAATCTCTGGCAACCGATGGAGAAACACGGCACCGAATAGCAAAAACAATAGCGAAACTTCGGAATAACTGGGTGTGTGGGTTGTCCAGAGTTCAATTCCTGGGGGTCTGAGGTTGAGTTCGACCGATCGATGGGGACAGGCTTTGAGACAAGTCATACACAAAACGCAATCCTTGTTATCTTGCAGTTGCGCGGGATGCGAATAAACTGGACAACCACCCGTTTCCAGCCCTTCGCCTTTTTGCGGGCCGCCCTTATAGCATTGATACGTTGTACAGCTTGCCGAGCAAATTCCCTGTTGGGCGCGAAGTTCGATCACAGACAGCTTGGCAAACAGTCCATTCATGCCACCGATCGGACACAAATAGCGACACCAAAAACGGCGTTCAAATAACATGGAAAAAACGACCGCTCCAGCCGTAATCAAAAGCAGTAAACAGCCCGATAAATAAGCCACATTTTCCAGATTCCATAACTCTTCCCAGAGTAGAATTAGCGCAAACATGCCAAACAAAAACCAACCGCCCCATTTTTCTGCTTGTTGACGCGGCCAGGATTGCAGTTGTCTAGGATAGATCCACAGCGAAATTTTTTGCGCCAGTTCTCCGTAAATCATAAACGGACAGACCGCACACCACGCCCGACCAACAAACGGAAACGCCATCAAAATCAACATCCACCACCACGCCCAAAACATACTTAAGGCAAAGTTTTGATCACGGCTTTGAGGTGCCAACATTAACACTGCAACGATCAGCCCAAAGAATCCTAGCGTGAATCCATAATTGATACGATCAGGATACCAGGGACTACGCAAAAAATGACGGAGTTTTGGGTAAGCATTCAGCAAGTTTAGGCGAAATCGACGAGTCTTGGTGCTGACTGACCAAAACACTTCTTCGGTGAGTTCTGCGGCTCCGTCAGACTGAGCGATCGCTCGTTCGATCAAGCTTTGTAGCTCGGTCGAGTTGCCCGGAAAATCATAGCCTTGTAGCCGCCTGAGCGCTTCTGGAGTCACCTTTTGCTTTGGAATTGCTCTGGCTCGACTCGCCAAACTCAGGTAATAGTCCAACATCGCCGCTACATCTGCTTTCCGAACTCGCAACGGTGCAATTTTGATCGTATGTTTGATCAGTTTACAGCGCTCCAATCGTGGCAAAATTCGTTCAGAAGTCATCATAATTCGAGCGTCACAGTGGCGCGGTTCTTCTCGTCCGACGGGATGGTATTCGCCCGTGGCCAAAAGCTGCACCAACTTTTCCTCAAGCTCTGCGGGAATGTCTTCTAAATTGTTGAGCAAAACCGTTCCTCGCCCAATCCAATCGAGCAATCCGGGCTTATTCGATCGCCCAAACAATTCTGCCCCCGTCGATTGCAGCAAATTACAGTTCACCTTGATCATCGGTTCTTTGCGATCGCTCGACCCAAAATGAATCAACGTCGCCGCATTATCTTTCTCTAACCCCGGCTCCCCAAAAATCAACACAGGTTGACGATCGCTCGCCGCCTTTTTGATCTCCTGCCGCATCCGCACCGCATACCGACTTGACCCAACAATTCCCCGCTTCACCCTCGGCACCAGATAGGGACGCAATGCAGTCTGGCGATCGCGCTCATACGCCAACTGAGACGAAACCTGCTGTAGCTCATCCGCTAACTGGCGAGAAAACGTTTGCGAAATTTCGGGAAACTGCTGCGTCAGACTCAAAAATTCCTCACGGGGAATCGTCCACAACACGCAGTCACTCAAAGTAATCGTCGTCTCCTGAGCAGGCTCGTTGAGCAACAGTTCCTTGAGATAAAGTGTCGCACCTGGCAGCAGTCCCGATGCTCTGGCAACACTCGTCTGACTGGTTCGATAACGCTCAATCCTGCCCGCATAGAGAATGTACAGCGCAGGGGGCGGCGTGTCTTCCAGCACGAGACGGCGATTTTCCAAAACAGATTCTGAATGAAGGGCGATCGCAATCGCTGCCAACGTCTGATCAGAAAGCGATCCTAAAGTTGTGTTTTGTTTGAGCCAATCCTGACGTTCTGCGGGTTCCATGCCTGTGCCTTTGATGCGTATCTTTTGATTAGCACGATCGCACGACCCATCCGCCAGACAAAAACTAAACTTCATCGACAGCCCTTTTCAGGAAGATGGCACCGCCCATCAATTTTTAAAGCGATTTCGATAGCAAGGTCAATATCTCGTGTTCCTCGACTTTCGCCATGCAGCGAACTAGCAACCGACCCACTCACGTTGCTGACTGATTCTATCTAAGTTAATAAATAGGTTCTATCTTGCCTCGTTTCAATGACTGAAAACCTACGTTCAGGAGGAAAGCGGATTTTCTACCAGTTCACCTGCGATCGCTCGTGTAAGACTCGCCCATAGACCGCCTCGGTTTGCTGCGCTAACTTTGCCCAATCAAATCGCCTGGCCAGATCTTTGTAAGCGTTATCGACCAGCCATTGGGCATATCGGGGATTTTGCAGCACTTCTAAAATGCCCCAGGCGAGAGAATCTGGATTGTTGGTTTGGGTGACGACCCCCGTTCTTAGATGGCGCACCACCTCTGGCAAACCGCCCGTATCCGAGACCACCACAGGAACCTTCGCCGCAAAGCTTTCTAACGCCACAATGCCAAACGGCTCGTAGAGACTGGGAAAAACAGCACAGTTGGCGATCGTCTGAAACTTATCCAAATCCTCATCGGGCATAAACCCTGTGAAATAGCACTTCTGCCAAATTCCCAGATTCCACACTTGCTGCTTGAGGTGATCGGTATTGCCCCCGCCGATAAAGACAAACTTCACTTGATGATTCATCGCTCTGATCACCTTGGGAGCCGCCTCGATCAGCACCGCCACGCCCTTCTCATGACTCATGCGCCCCACGTAATAAACGATTCTCTCCTCATCGGCCGCAAACCGTCGCCGAAAGCCCCAATAATCAAAATCAGGGTGAGTCTGCTTCTTCTCAGCGCGAATCCCGTTGTAGACGACATCAATTTTGTTCCACGGGGTATCGAGCGATCGCTCGACTTCTCGCCGCATGTAATCCGTACAAACAATCACCCGCCACGCATCGTAAGAGAGCCGCTTTTCTTTTTGACTCACATAGCGCTGCGCTTCGGTATGAATGCCGTTGTAGCGTCCAAACTCAGTCGCATGGATGGTGGCCACAAGCGGAATTTTGAAACAGACCTTAAGGGCGATCGCCGCATCTTCAACCAGCCAATCGTGCGCGTGAATAATATCAAAATGGCCCTCTTCTTGAATCAGTTTGCCGCCGTGCTGCCCCATACTCTGATTCATATTGGCGACCCAGTGAAAGAAGTTGTCGCTCTCACCCACGCTCACCCGATGCACCTGCACCCCATCCACCACCTCATAATGAGGAGCCTGTCCAAACTGCACCGTGATTAAATGAATCTGATGCCCCAGTTTGACCAGTTCAGGATACAGTTCTGCAACATGTCGTGCGATCCCGCCCACAATGCGCGGAGGAAATTCCCAGGTCAACACCAAAATCTTCATCAGCCCCAATTTAACTCTCTGATTCAAAGATAATCACTACTTTAAAGGGATGAAGGATGAGGGAGGAGGGATGAAAGAGAACTGTGAGTCTCTAGTCAGGTCGCACGATGGATGCTGATACCTAGATCGCTCCGCTACATCCCCTTACAGGGACATGGATTTAGAGTTGCACATCGCGCCAATTAAGTTCTCAACATCGAAAGCCATCCCTCATCCCTCACCCCTCATCCCTCACCCCTCATCCCTCATCCCTCATCCCTCATCCCTCATCCCTCA